>JAGGXM010000168.1 GCA_021163045.1 Thermoproteota archaeon
CGCAGACAGAACAGGATAATCGAATCATAGGAGAACTATCATTACTTCCTATACTCGAACCTAGTGATCCTCAAGAGGCAAAGGACATCATAAAGAAGGCGTTTGAAATTTCAGAAGAACTAGAGATCCCTGTCATTGTTAGGACGACAACGAGATTAAATCATACATCAGCTAATGTTACCCTTGGAGAGGTCGTTGAAATTCAACGAGAACCTTGGTTTAAAAAGGAGCCAGAAAGATTCATTCGAGCATCAATGGCGTGGAATCTTCAAAGACATAAATGGCTGAACGAACAACTAGAAAAAGCGCAGGAGATTATGGAAGATCTTGAGTTTAATAGAATGGTAATAAAAAAGGATTCCGAATTCGGAATTATAACAAGCGGAGTTTCCTACACCTATGTTAGAGAGATAATTGAGAAATATAATCTAAAAGATATTAATATACTTAAGATAGCAGCAATAAATCCGCTTCCAAGAAAGCTCATACAGAAGTTCTTAAGAAATGTTTCCAAAGTACTTATTGTTGAAGAACTAGAGCCTTACATAGAACGTAATGTAAAAGAAATATTATATGATATGGGTAAATGGATTAAAATCCTAGGAAAATATGATAAAACGCTACCTCGAGAGGGTGAATTTAATCCTAGGATTGTTCTAAAAGCCATTGAAAAATTAATTAGAGTAAAATTAAGTAATAACTCTAGTTCGGATAGGTCTAAAATTATTTCTGAGGCCAAGAGAATTTTACCAAGTAGAGCCCCTCCGATGTGTCCAGGATGTCCGCATATGGGAACATATCTCGCACTAAGACGTGCCTTAAGGAAGCTCAAATTAACGGGAGAAAAAGCAGCGGTATTTGGTGATATTGGATGTTATGCGCTAAGTTTCGAGCCACCACATCGAGCAATCTGGACAGAACATGCAATGGGTTCTAGTATCGGAATGGCCGTAGGTCTCTATTTTTCAGGATCTAAACAGAAATCTATAGCGACAATAGGAGATTCGACCTTCTTTCATATGGGGATACAACCACTAATAGATGCGGTTCAGCATGGAGCAAATATAACTATTATCGTAGCTGATAATGAAATAATCGCTATGACTGGGCATCAACCGCATCCAGGATCAGGATTTACAGTAACAGGTCAAAAAACAAGAAGAATTTTAATTGAGGATATTGCAAAGGCAGCAGGGGTGGAATTCGTTCGCGTAGTAGATCCCTATAACTTGGAGGAGACAGAGAAAGCAATAACTGAAGCGTTACAGTATGAGGGTGTATCTATAGTGATCGCGAGGAGGGCTTGTGCGATTCATGCCGGAAGGCTAGGGCTCGCTGAAGAGCCATATTTTGTTGATCCGGAAAGATGTACAGGATGTAGGGTATGCTTAACCGAAACAGGATGTTTTGCTCTTGTATGGGAAGATGGTAAGGTAAAAATAGATCCATATCTCTGCTTTGGTTGTGGTTTATGCCAACAGACATGTCCTTTTAATGCTATTTTGAGGTGAACATATATGGTATTAGACGAGTTTAATATACTTATAACTGCCGTTGGCGGGCAAGGTGGACTTACATTAAGTAGAATTATTGCATCTGCTGCATTGAAAGAAGGTTACAACGTTCGAATTGGGGAAACACTAGGGATGTCTCAAAGAGGTGGGGCAGTAATGAGCTTTGTGAGGTTTGGAGGAAAAGTATATAGTCCACTTTTTTCAGAAGGAGAGGCTGATATATTGATCGGATTGGAGCCGGTCGAAACTCTAAGAAGGATAGAATACGCAAGCGAAAAGACATTTCTATTAATGAATACGCAGCCAATAAAGCCGGTTCCCACAAACTTGGGAATTGAGACTTATCCGGAAATTGATAGAATAATCGAATATATTGACAGATTTGTTAGAAAAAAAATAATAACGAATTTCTTTGAGAGAACCATTAAGATCGGTTCGCCGAGAGTTATGAATGTATTAATGTTAGGAACGATCGTTGGAGCAGAAAAACTACCTATTAAGGAGGATAATATTAAAAAAGCCATAGAAGAAATAGTTCCAAAAAAGGCATTAGATATTAACTTAAAGGCATTTACAGAAGGTAAAAGAATTGGGTCGTCAGAAAATATCATCGGAAATGCTTAATAATATAAAATATTTTCATGCTATGCATCATAATATAACAGGATTAGAATAAAAGTCAAAAATCTTCATGTTAGAGTGAGGGTGTATTGTGGGGAGAATTAGTGTTCTAATTCCTATTTTTAGAGAATCGGAATTTCTTCCTGAGATATTGAGAAACTTGACCAGACAGGATGCGGAAAAAGAAATAATTGTTGTAATAGACGAACCGACCGAGAAAACTCTTCAGATAAAAAGAGAGTTTGAGGAGAAAGTTAAATTTATAATCAATAATGAAAGAATAGGCAAATCAAGGGCATTAAACAATGCAGCTAAACAGGCTTCTGGTGAAATCCTATTGTTCCTTGATGCCGATATAAAAATCCCTAGAGACTCTAAATTTTTGGAAAGGATAATTTCTAGTATGAGGCATGCTGATATTCTTGATATTAAAAAGAGAGTAATTAAAAATTCCTTCCTGTCAAAAATGACATATTACGAATATGCCGGCTTTAATATTGGCTCTTGGCTTCTATCAAAATTTATGAGCAGATGCCCAGGTATTAATGGCTCTGCCTTTGCAATAAGAAAGGAAGTATTCTGTAGACTTGGTGGCTTTAGGAATGTAGTCGCAGAAGATTTAGATATTGCTATGAGATCTTTTGTTAGGAGATATATATTTATGTACGCAAAAGATGTGGAAGTACAAAATTATGTTCCATCTACATGGGGTAGCTGGATTAAACAAAGAAAGAGATGGGGTATTGGCTTAGCATTATGGCTTAAAGAGTGGTATAAAACACTGTTATGGGAAGGAATCAGAAGCCCGCAACTATTTATACCAACTTTGTTCTTCTTGTTTCCATCTTTAATAGTAATCGCACTAAATATCTTTATTCCTGATGCGTTATTGTACAAGGTATTTATTTTTATACTATCGTTTCTTACGATTAAATTCAACTTTGTTATGGCAATTCTCCTATTTGGTGTAATAGGATGGGTTCTCTTTAAGAGCCTTACTATCATGATTGCTAGTTTTCTGATATATTCTCTGGTCTTTTACCTTCTCTCAAGAAAAATCGGATATAGGTTTAACCTTATTGAGTTCATTCTTTATTACTTTCTATATTCAAATTTATGCCTCCTAACAACATTTCAGGGGTTTATTTTGGTACTTTTTAATAAGATAACAGTAAATGATTGGAAAGTATAAATTAATGGGCAGAAATATGAGCTGGTATCTGATAGTCTGTCTCCTCGACTATGTAGCTATAAAAATCTTCATGGTTGCACTCAAATTTATTTTCTAAAACTTTAAATAAATACCTAGTTTACTATTGAATAAGATTAACTGTTTGTTATCTTTATCCAAAGTTTTATAAACTATTAGAGATCTTTCTATGATACAAAAAGTGGGGTTCCATCGTGATATTTGAAAAAGTGCTGGTTGCAAACAGAGGCGAGATTGCGGTTAGAATAATCGAAGCGCTCAAAGAAATGGATATTACCTCCGTGGCAGTATACTCAACAGCTGACGAAAACGCCTTACATGTGAGGATTGCTGATGAAGCATATCTAATTGGTGAGCCAGAACCTATAAAGAGCTATCTCAATATTGAAAAAATTATTGGAGTTGCTGAAAACGCAGGTGTTGATGCTATTCACCCGGGCTATGGTTTTCTGTCCGAAAATCCAGAATTCGCTAGGGAATGCGAACGTCGAGGGATAATATTTATTGGTCCAAAAAGTAGAGTTATACGAATGTCTGGAGATAAAATAGGAGCTATTCGAAAAATGGTTGAGGCTGGCGTTCCCACAATACCAGGTTCTCTTAGAACTGTCAGAGATTTAAATGAAGCTCTTGAGTTTGCAGAAGAGTTGGGTTATCCTATTCTTATAAAGCCAGCATTTGGTGGAGGCGGCATTGGGATAAAATTAGTGAAAGAAAAGGAGGAGCTTCCTAGATTATTTGATCTAGCACAAAAGGAAGCTATAGCTGCTTTTGGGAAACCTGATGTTTACATAGAGAAGGTAATGAAAAATGTTAGACATATAGAAATGCAAATAGTTGCTGATAACTATGGCAATATTGTCTGGCTGGGGGAAAGGGAATGCTCTATACAAAGGCGAAATCAAAAAATGATTGAAGAAGCGCCGTCTCCGGCGATAAACGAAGAAGAAAGACAAACCTTAGGGAATTATGCAATAATGGCAGCTAAGGCTATTGGCTATACGAATGTTGGTACGATTGAGTTTCTATACAAGAGGGGTAATTTTTACTTCTTAGAAGTCAATGCTCGGCTCCAAGTAGAACATGGTGTAACAGAAAGTATTACGGGTATTGATCTCGTAAAGGAGCAGATTAGAATTGCTATGGGAGAAAAATTGGGTTATACTCAAAATGACATAAAAATAAATGGATGGGCAATAGAGGCAAGGATTAATGCTGAGGATCCTTTAGCGGATTTTGCACCATCTCCTGGTAAAGTCATTGAATTCCAAGTTCCTAGGGGAATTGGCATAAGAGTTGATACTTATCTTTACCCAGGTTATGAGATTCCACCATATTATGACTCGCTTGTTGCGAAATTAATTGCTTGGGGGCGAACAAGAGACGAAGCGATCTCGAGAATGAAAAGAGCTCTTGATGAATTCATTATAGGTGGTGTCACAACAACAATACCATTCTATAGGAAGATACTCTCAGATGAGGATTTTATCAAAGGGCGAATAGATACGAGGTTTCTTAAGAAGAAAGGCAAGAAATTTTGTAAGGAACTTGAAAAAGAGGAATATGCAATAACAGCGGCATTAACTTCTATTGTTAGATATTGTAAAATGAATGGTAAATTATTGAAAATGCGGAAAGAGAGAGAACGTGGGAAGAAAAAACGATTACGGGAATATATTACAGTAAAAGACATAATCGATAGAATTGATAGATGGGCAAAGAAAGTTCCAAGATGGAGAAAAGAAAAAGTAGAAGAAATTTAAACAGGCATATTACCATGTTTTCTTGGTGGTGAGGAAACTCTCTTTGTCTCTAAAGTCTCTAGAGCATTGATCAAAGCCGATCTTACTTTCGATGGCTCTATAACGTCATCTACATAGCCCATTTCTGCAGCTCTGTATGGATTCGCAAATGTCATTCTATAATTATTAACGAATTCTTTCATCAATTGTTCTGGGTTTTCTGCCGATGCTAATTTTCTTCTGTATAAGATTTTTACGGCTCCTTCTGGGCCCATTACTGCAATTTCGGCCGTAGGCAACGCAAATACATAATCAGCACCAATATGGCGAGAATTCATGGCAATATATGCACCGCCATATGCCTTTCTTAATATTACAGTAACACGAGGAACTGTGGCTTCACAATATGCGTAGAGGATTTTAGCACCATGTCTGATGATGCCTCCATGCTCTTGTTCTACACCGGGTAGAAAACCAGGTACATCAACAAAAGTTACTATTGGAATATTAAATGCATCACAGAACCTTACGAAACGTGCAATTTTATCTGAGGAATCAATATCTAAAGCACCAGCAAGAAACGCGGGCTGATTTGCTACAATGCCAACAGTCTTTCCATTCAGTCTTGCAAATCCAACAACAGCATTTGGTGCAAAATTAGCTGCGACCTCCAGAAATTCACCTTCATCAACGACAGGTAGTATTATCTCGTGAACATCATATGTTTTTATTGGATCTGTAGGTAACACGGATTCTATCTCTGGGGTTTCTCTATCAATAGGATCTTCAGTATCAACAATTGGAGGATCCTCTAGGTTATTTGAGGGTAAATAGCTTAGGAGGTGACGGATTAACAGGAAAGCATTATCTTCATTATCAACAATAAAATGCGCAACTCCGCTTCTTTCGCCATGAATTTCTGCCCCTCCCAATTCTTCGAATGTGGTTTCTACACCGGTCGCTGCTTTTACAACTTCGGGACCTGTTACAAACATGTAGGAAATTCCTTTCACAACAACTATGAAATCGGTTAAAGCAGGAGAATATACTGCGCCACCCGCACAAGGGCCCAAAATTGCAGAAATTTGCGGAATTACGCCAGAAGCTCTTACGTTTCTATAGAATATTTCCCCATACCCCCCAAGGCTATTAACACCTTCTTGTATTCTAGCACCACCAGAATCTATCAATCCTACAACAGGAGCCCCTACTTTTAAAGCTAAATCATAGATCTTTGCGATTTTTTTAGCATGCATTTCTCCTAGAGATCCGCCTAGAACAGTGAAATCCTGAGAATATACATAAACTAATCGATCGTCAATCTTAGCATAGCCGGTGACGACCCCATCACCCAAGAATACTTTCTTATCCATGTCGAACCATGAAACTCTATGCCTAACAAAGGGATCCAGTTCGGTAAAGGATCTATGATCAACCAATCGTTCAATT
This sequence comes from Thermoproteota archaeon, assembly GCA_021163045.1. Taxonomy (GTDB): domain Archaea; phylum Asgardarchaeota; class Njordarchaeia; order Njordarchaeales; family Njordarchaeaceae; genus Njordarchaeum; species Njordarchaeum guaymasense. The sequence goes on from JAGGXM010000168.1 coordinate 6,537, forward strand.
CTTTCTCTAGCTGTTAGTTTTCCTTTTTCTCGTTGCCTTTTTATTCTATCAGGCCCCCCTCCGAGGGCAGCTTTTTCCTTAAGTTTTCTAAGCTCCTCTATTAGATCACGTATATCTCGAACGTTCTCTGGCAATATACCCACCGTAATATATTAGGAAAATCATAGTTTTCCAACATACACATCAAAACTACTTAAAAGTTTATCTAAAAACGACTAAAGTTGGAACTAAATACAAAAAAATTTTCAAGGATAGGAAATATAAAATCCATAATTAAACTTTTTAGTGAAACTTAATAAAATTGGTGTTAATATGTTTGATGAGCTCTTTAGATTTATAACCTTTTTTGGCGATGAGACTTTTCTTCTGATAATAATACCTTTTATTTATCTATATGATCGTAGAGTTGGAATCGGTTTGATATCATCATTATCATTGGCAATATGGACTACCAGTACACTAAAGGCTACATTAAAAGTGGAGCGACCACCGAAAGAGTTTTGGAAAACATCCGCAGCGGGTTATAGTTTTCCAAGCGGGCATGCTACAGATTCGGCTGCATTTTGGGGCTATCTTGGAATTAAATATCGTGAGAAAAAGATATACCCGATAATTTTTGGTTTTATCATATTTCTAGTTGGGCTATCTAGGATTTATCTTGGTGTGCATTGGGCTACTGATGTGATTGGTGGCTGGATTGTGGGTATATCTATGGTTTTCTTCGTCAACATATACATGATAAGGTATGATAAGCGGATCCCTCTAAACTCAGCAACGAAGATCACTTTAGCGCTTATTGTACCATATAGCCTAGCGGGACTTACTTGGGTTGCTGCAGGTGACTATATACATGATGTTATTAACGCAATAAAGATAATGAGTACTTTTTCTGGTGTACTTATAGGCCATGAATTATTTTCAAAAAATGGAGAACTTAAGGAAATAAAGAATATTAAAGTGATATTGATTCGTGGAACTCTCGGTTTACTCTTACTTATGGCATTATATGTTCCCTACAAGATTTTGGGAACCACTGAAATATTCGTTATAGCACCGATCTATTGGCTGATTGGATTTATACTCAGCTATGTTGCACCGAAGATAATAATATATCTAGAGAAATGAAAGTACATCTTATGTTCACATTAAAGATTATAGGATAAAAAAGATCGATTATTAATATAGCCTAATCATTTGGGAACCTAAAGATGATAAACGGAACTTCAAGTTCATCTCTGGTTAATCCCCCATGCGATCCCCTTAATTTTCTTTTTTCCCATCCAATATCCTCGAAGAAATCATCTTTTTTAGTTCTTTCAGCTTTCAAATCGATATCCTTCCTTGGTAGAATCACATAGGATCCTGCTCGATTCAAGAACTGTTCTTCATATTCGTCCAGTAGAGGCCAAAAACCAGATTTTATTGCATCATTGATCGGCATTACTATAGCATAGTCTTCTAAAAGATCTATAAGTGCCTCTATAGCAGCATCTTTCTCGGCATAGACGTACTTAAATCTACCGGAGGATAAGACATTTTTTAATCCAAGAGACGATAAAAGTTCGATCTTGTCCTGAGATAGCTCAATAACATCGTTGAGTATTACCTGACCGTGATCGCTGAGCGCTATTATATTAATTTTTTTCTTAATATCGGTAGTTAATTTTTCAATTCTCTCTACAAGAAGCCTGAAGTAATCATTTAATAATTTAGCTTCTTGTTCAAATAATGTGCTATTATACCCGTATAAATGACCTATTGAATCTAGTTGGTGAAAATACGCGAAGAGAATTCCCTTTTTATTTTTCATTGCCAGCTGTTTTGTAGCTTCAACGAGGATATTAATTGCATCATAGCCGGTCTTATATCCAAGGAATTGTAGTCTCTCACCATAAAAATCACGTAATCCACCATAAAGGCTCGTGCTTAGGACATCCCCAAAGACAAAGTTATCTAATTCTGGTAAGAAAATAATCGGCTGGTGCCATAGAAAACTTCTGATATTAACTCCAGCCTCATGTAAACTAGCTTTTACCCCCTCTGCGATTACAGTACCATTGAGAGTATTTATGTAATTTCCAATCTCGGGGAGATAGAATTTTTGGCCGACCAAACCATGTAATTCTGGTGGTAACCCAATATATATGGAGGGAATAGCATTACCTGTAGCTGTAGGTACGACTGACGATAATGTGGGTTTACCTAGAGTGATCCATCGGTTATAAAGAAATCCAGATATTTGGTTGGTACCCATAGCATCAATAATAACAATGATAGAAATATCAGTCTCTTCAGTAAATAACTTTAGGATTTTTTTATCCTTAATTTTTTGTTCAGAATAGGGTTCTGGGAGTTCTATTTTAAATGATTCTAGGAAAAGCGTCGGCAATACTTCAAAAATGGTAGCATCATAATTAGGTTTCGATATTTCCAACAGAATCACATCCGAACTATCAGCATAGATCTAATTATACGATAGATCTTTTCTTTAAATTTCTAACCTTTTTAAAGTGCATACTATTAGGACAGAAATTGGCAAAAATTACCTGGAGATATCCGATAAGTATCTACATTTGCCGCTTTATTGATACTTATAATAGAAATTTTAGATAGAATCCTGGTGATACCTATGGCTCTCATTAGTCACTTGGAGAAGTCGCCGATCAGGAGAGTTCATATAGAGATCCTTATCATTAATTCCCTCGCATATGCATTAACAGCAATGAATGTTATGATAATAGCTCCATTGCTAACATCTATTCAAGCAGAATTGGAAATCGAAAGTACCGTTATTTTAGGTGTTGTAATTAGTTCGACATATTTTGGTATGCTTGTAGGAGCCTTTTCTTTCGGTCGGTTATCTGATTTATTCGGAAGAAAAAAAGTTTTAGCTTTAGGCCTTGCAATACATGGTATCTTTACTGCTCTTACAGGATTGGCTTATGATGCTCTCTCGCTTGCAATAATACGATTTATAGCAGGTATTGGACTCGGAGGATCCTTGCCCGTCCCGGGAGTATATATGTCAGAATACCCTCCAGCAAAATATAGGGGAACCTTTGTTGGCCTAGTAGAAACTTCTTGGGTCTGGGGAGCTATACTCTCTTTAGTTATTTCTCGTTTAGTATTACCTTTGTCGAATTGGAGGACTGTTCTGTTCTTTGGTTTAGGAGTATTATTGGTTATCCCATTGGTTCTATTGTTTTTACCAGAATCTATTAGGTACCTAGAAATAAAAGGAAAAGAAGATGAAGCAATTGATATCCTTAGAAAATATGGTATAATCGGCGAAGATGAAACTATAGAAATTACTAAAGCCCCAAAAGAAACATATAGTTGGAAAATTTTCTTTTCTAGAAAATATCTGCAAAGAACGCTTATTATTATAGCTCTTTGGATGGTACTGAATTATACCTATCATGGAATTTTCATATGGCTTCCAAAAACGTATGCCCAAATGGGCTATTCTGAAATTAAATCAATTGAATGGACGATCTACATCACATTAGCTCAGATACCAGGGTACTATTCTGCAGCTTTCTTGTTAGATAAAATTGGGCGGAAAAAAGTTCTATCAATTTATCTGTTTGGAGCTGCAATTGGTTGTGCAGTAATACTAACATTTCCGACGGATCTCAATATGATCTTTGTAGGAAGCATTATTGTATCATTTTTCAATCTAGGAGCATGGTCTGCAGTATATACATACACACCAGAGTTGTATCCAACAGAGCTTAGGGGCACATTTTCAGGACTAGGAGCATCTTTTGGAAGAATCGCAGCTATAATTGCTCAGCCAATTACTGGATTTCTGTTTGGTGCTGGTGGAGCTCTATTTCCGTTCTTCGCGTTTCTGATAGTGCACTTAATTGGCGCATTTACTTCGATGCTGGGGCCTGAAACAAAAGGAAAAACTTTAGAAGAAATCTAATTAACTTACTTAACTTTTTGTTAAGAAAATTCTGGAGAAAATTGATCCTATTTTTGGTACCTCTATTATTTCTCTCTCGAAGGTATAATGAGATAACCAAAAAGGCTTCCAGAACATACTTAATTTATCAGAAACAGAATAACTTATCTTTGGTGTATTTTCCTTATCATTAAGTAGATTATAATGAATATACATAACTATAATTGCAATTTGCGAAACATCAATTATCCAATCAAATGATGTTGGAACCCTCATGGGAAAGAACTGAAGAAAAATCTTCAACAATCTACCAGTCTTTCTACTCTTATATAAGATTCCTGGGATTATATATTGTCCTAAAACAGTAAATGCAACATACTCGCAAAAAGCCTCTTCTTCTTTACTTTTTAGAAGAGGATATTTATCCTTTTTACGTGCTTCCAATGCTGTAGCAATATCCTCAATAACATGATGCGCTAAACCATGAGAGTATTTATGAATAATGTAGGGTATAAAGAAAGAAACAGCAAATGCATTTAGATCTTCGTTAGCATACACTAGAAGCTTTTTTATATCTGGTACCCTATCTAAGAGAAAGAAGTTTAATAGTCTCTTATTTAGGACAAAATTATGGGCTAAGTTCAAATATTTTCTGAAATCAGTACCTATGTGATTCGCTCTAAAATAAATTCCATAGTTTTTTGGATCATAATGATAGGAGATATAATATATAAACTCATCAACGATTAAATTTCTTTTCCGTTTGTGAGCATTGGATCTAATATTAGTATATTGTTGGAGAAAGGGAGGATCTCTCGATTTATATTTAGAAATTTTTGGAGGAAAATTTATAAGAAGTTCTTCAATTTCAGGGTTGATTTCTTGCTCTTTAAGCCGATTAATTTCATTAATGATTTCATTTGGCAGTTTATCAGAAATAGGTTCGAATGCTCTTACTGGTAACTTATTAGAGTCAATTATTTCCCTAATTTTTACCAAAAAATTCACCAATAGATATAACTTCCCTGAAAATAATATAATGTTTCATAATATTAAAATCATGACGAAGGTATTATTTCCGTAGATATCAATAGCTTATTTTCTAAAGACAAAAGCTAAATGCAATATTTACGTTGTTATGGATCCATCTGACAACCAATGTATTCACTAGTGTGATTTTCTAAGAAACTCTTATGTATTAAGTTTACTTTCTGAATATTTAAAAAATGTGAGAATGGCGAAGAATATGAAATGGGTAACGCGAGAAAAAGCCAAGGTGGAGAGAATAGCATGTCCTTGGCTAATTAAGAGATTTATAGATCCCAATGCCGAATTCTTATTTGTTCCTCGAGAAAAAGTTCTAGAAGTAGCCAAAAAGGAAAATGCTATACCATTTGACACACCGGGTGCTGAACTTCATCATAAAGAGGGAAAATGTACTTTTGAAGTGATGATCGAGAAGTATAATCTTAAGGATCCTGCTTTAGAGTGTATGGCTAAGATTATTCATGGTGCTGATATCTCTGCAGATATCAGTATAACCCCAGAATCTGCAGGATTAAAAGCTATTGCATTTGGCTTTCATTATTTAGTTGAAGATGACTATAAAAAAATGGAATTAGAATTTCCAGTATATGACGCGCTATACGAGTACTGTAAGAATAAAGTAACCAAGAAAGAGTAGGGACCTGCATTTAAAGCGAACAATATGTGTAAGCCATACATAACCTTTTTTCTATTTTTTTAGGAATTTAACTACTTTTTGCCTTTTCTTGTATTAATTCTGTATAATATCGCTTTTCTTCAACGAAATCGCCAGGAATTTTTTCTATTAGTTTTCGTATCCTATATAATGCTCCATTATAACCTTCAAGCGAATCTATCAATAGTTCTATCTCCATAAAAAATCCGAGATATACATCCTTATTTAGATATTTTCCACCAACTTCGCAGAGGGTAATATCTAAATCATTCTTAATGAATCGATATCCCTTCTTCCATTTAGTGATCTCGGGTCTAAAACCAAGATGCTTTAGTATTATCTCAATTTTTTCATCAACTTCAAATTCTATCTCTTCCCTTACTGTTCTAGAAGTATTAGCAGACGGGCCTTTAAATGTTAGTAAATTTATTACTTTTCCATTACTCCTATATTTTCTAAGCCTAAGCTCCTTATCCGTAGCCTTAAAATCCTCGCAGGGATGTTTAAAATAGACGTCCTCTACAAAAAAAGATTTTTTTGAGAAATTATTTGCTTCGAAAAAATGTATAATAGGTTCTATGGGAGATTTTATCCTTAATTTAACTTCAACTTCATACATTTTTAATCCTCTGGCTATTTTTGGGTAAAACCTTCCATGTCCAAAGCGTACTTAAAATAAAGTTCCAGACAAAAGCCACAAATATTCCGACAAGATCAGCAATAAGATAGTGAATCCCAAGAAATTCTTTTAGAGTATAGAGAATTATAAGGTTTATTAATAGGCCACCCATTGCTACAAAATTATATTTGATTAGTCGTTTAAAATGTGGATCAGAAGTTCTTAAACGTCTATCTCTGAAAGTCCAAATATCATTTAACATAAAATTTGAAATTATTGAGGTTTCTATACTAAATGCAGCGGAGTACATATAATAGATACCGAAGACTTCCGTTAAAAGCCATAGAAGACCTAAATTTACAACGATGCCAGAAATACCCACCAACATAAATTTTATTATTCGTTGAAGTTCTCCTCTTTCATAGCCGTATTTTAAAACGCTTTTGGTCAAACTAAGAGTTTCTTTTAACGAAAACAATTTCTTTTTTTCTTTTAATTTTAGAGGGATTTCCTTTACGATCGTATAGTTGCCTTCAACAAGAATTTTTAGAAGCAGTATCCTATATTCTTCACCGATTTTCACTTCGTCAATAATTGATTTTTTAATGATAAAAAAATCAGAAAAAACATCTTTTGTTTTAGAAGTTTCAGAAAATAAAATACGCGCCCCGATACTATTTATCTTATATAATAGATTATTAATGCTTCCATGGGTTTTACTGCTTCCCTCTGCGTATCTACTTACGATAATGACATCCGAATTTTTTGAAATTTCAGCAAAAATATGGTTAATGATGTCTATGTCCAGTTCCTTCCGAAGATTAATAAAGCAAATATAGTCCCCTCTGGCTAATTTAAATGCGGTTTCTAAGAATAAGGAGATATCCGTAACGTTTGGGGGATTATCTCCAAATATGAAAAACTCGACATCATCTAGTTGTTTCCTAATGTAGCTAATAAATGATTGAAGCACCTCTCTGTTATGATATTTGGGGATAATAAACGTAAGCATCGTTCTCTCACTTCATTCATCCGAAACCAATTTACAAACCCATAATAAAGAATTTAAATACATACTCTAGAAAATCTCTTTTAATAGCTTAAGGAATGTTCGATCACTATATTAGGAGGCAAAGTAGTGGGTAGAGAATATCCAGAACATCCTCTGGTAGGTGTTGGTGCTGTTGCAGTTCATAATGATAAGGTTTTACTTGTGAAAAGAGGACATCCACCAGGGGTTGGTCTATGGAGCATTCCTGGCGGTTTGGTGGAACTTGGTGAGAAAATAGAGGATGCAGTTAAAAGAGAATTTCAAGAAGAAACAGGACTTATATGCGAAGTTCGTGATCTTATTCAGGTATCTCAAGTTATTATTAGAGATGACCATGGAAGGATTAAATGGCATTATATAATCTTGGATTATCTTGTGAGAGTGTGCGGTTCTGAAGTGCCTCATTTTGGAAGTGATGCTTCTGAAGCGAGATGGATTAATTTAAAAACAGCTATAAAAATGGAACTAACGCCGCCAACGAAAAAATTAATTCATAAATTGCTCAACATGAGAAAAAAGAAAATCTAAGGCTGATTAAATACATCGCAATTACAGCAGCCTTCAGGACATTCTTTAGAGTCAAAAATACGTATAGGCAGAAATTCAGGAACTAATATCTGTCCAAAACTGACCGTTATTCTTGAAATCCCCTCTTGCGAGCGAATGCATCTTTCTATAAGATCTCTAAGAACATCATAACTTCTCGCGATGAGAATTATGAATACATTAAATTCACCAGAACCTAATCCAGCAAGTAAGATTCTAGGACATTTCTTGCATTTTTCTAGGATATCAATAGCATTGTCCCATCGTTTTACGTCAATACTAACGAATGCTGCTCGTAAATTAAATTTACTTGGATTAATATTTGCTTGAATCTTTATAAAATCGTTTTTCGTTAACTTTAGAAGTCGGTCTCTAACACTAGAATGCTTGATACCAATTTCTTTCCCTAATTCTACAAGCGAAGATCGGCCATTAAAGAATAACTTCTTGATTAGAAAGAAATCCTTTGCATCCAATCTTGGTAAATTTTCGTCATTGCTTTTTGACAATGGTATCACCATGATCTCCTTAACTATAGATATTTGTAGATAATCTTTATAAATATTCCTACATTTTGTAGGTAAAAAATTAATTTTTTAAAAAAATTTATATATCATAAATATGACTAAATATTTGTAGATGATAAAGGCAGGGTTAAATATGGGGATTCTATCAGACGAAGATAAGAAAACAATCTCAGAAAAGTTTAAAAATGAGCTAAAGGCTCCGATTCCAATATTGTTACTTACCAGTAAGGACAATTGTCAATACTGTAATGAACTTAAGGAACTCTTAGAGGAAATTTCAGCACTAGGTGACAGTAAAATATTGCTCGAGAGTAGGGAACTTACAGACGAAGATAAAGAAATATTGGGCGTAAATCATGGACCAATCGTTTTAATAGGCGAGGCTAAGAACATCAGGTATACTGGTTCTCCGTTCGGTGAGGAGGGCTGGGCATTTCTAGAAGCAATTGTTATGACCTCGAGAAATGAACATGGTATATCTGATGAAAATGTAGAAAAGTTACAAAAGCTCGATAGAACAATACGAATAGAGACTGTTATTACTCCTTCATGTCCATACTGTCCATATGCAGCGTTAAATGCTCATAAAATAGCGGTAGCTTCAAATGGAAAAGTAATTAGTGATGTGATAGAAGCATATGAATTTCCTGAAATTGCTGATAAATGGAATGTAACTGCAGTGCCTACAATAATATTATCCGCAGAAAAGCCGTATTCTGGAGAAGTTTTTA
>JAGGXM010000008.1 GCA_021163045.1 Thermoproteota archaeon
GGCTAAAACAGAGACATTATGGGAAGCGTGTTTCTCCTCCAACATGACAACAAAAACTAGGCGAGAAAGCCTTTATAAATTTTACCTCCCCGTTTTCCCCCACCCAGCCACCCCATTTTTTATTTGCACGGATTCATCCCGCGGTTAAAAACCGTGGGCTTTCTCCGCGCAATTTTTGTAAGATGTATGGTATAGTAATTATGGGGTGACTCCTTTGTATATTGATGCTCATTGCCATCTACATAGTTTTAATGATGAGAGAATCCATTATTTCTTAAGCCAGAATTTCTTTATTATCGCCGTTTCTGAAGATCTTAATAGTTCTATTAGGTCGATTGAGTTATCCAAGTTATCAAGTAGAATATATCCGTGTATTGGAATTCATCCATGGGAATTTTCCGAGGAAACCGAAAGAGAGATAAATCGGTTATCCAATTTAATTAATGAGATCAGCTGCTTAGGTGAGATAGGCCTGGACTATCGTTATGGGAAAGTTAGTAAAGAAAAACAAATTTGCTTTTTCAAGAAATTAATCCGTTTAGCAGTAGAGTACGATTTAAAGCTAAATCTTCATGCCTTAGATTCCTGGAGAGATGTTTTTAATATGATTGTAAGATTCGATATCAAAAAAGCAATATTTCACTGGTATTCTGGCCCAATAGACCTATTAAAAGATTTTGAGTCTAAAGGTTATTTTATTACTATAAATCCTTGTGTAAGGTTTCAAAAGAAACATAGTAAAGTTCTCCAGCATTCCCCACTTTCTATAATACTTACAGAGAGTGATGGACCATACGAGTACAAGGGCGTTTCTCTAGAGCCAAACCTGATTCCTGAGCTTATTAATTACATAAGTGATGTCAAAGAGATTAGTAGGCGAGACCTTCTTAGGATTATAGTAAGAAACGTTTCAAAGTTTCTAGACATGGATATATCAAAGCTGAAATCCCAAAACATCAAAAACAGATCTTACAAGTTGTAATTCTCTCATCAATTTAACTCCTTTATCTGTAAGAAAATATATAATTCTCCCGTTAACTTCCTTCTTCCTTATATAGCCCTGTTCCAGCAGACGAGAAATATATTTTTTAAGCCTATCATGAGAGATGTTCGCTCTATAGATAATCCTTGTAATTGTCGGTTCATTTTCTTCTGAGATTGCTTGGAGAATATCCAAAAGAACTCCGACATGTGACCTATACTTCTTTCGCACCGGCCCCCCTCCAAATCAGCAACAAGAACACAATAATGCCAATAGGTTTCAATAGTATACCTGACGCCAAAAGTATGGGGTTATACGTCATTAAAGCTATGAAAATGAGTGCATGCGAACTTGAAAGAATAAGATATGGAATTCCTCTTCTTAGTGTTATCATACCAGTAGATAGGCTAAAGACCAGTATTATAATTAATATTATCGCCGATATAGCATTTAGATTTATACCTATTAGAGGAAATAATATTATAAGAGGTCTACTGATGATTTTTCGTTGAACCATATAGCCAACTAGAATTAAGATATAACCCATAGAATAAGAAATGCTAGCAAAAGTCCATATCGGTACAAGTTGTGATGAGAACGGATTCAAGCTTATCAAGTTTCCTGTTACCCAAAAACACCATAATGCGATAGAGTAATTTATAGCATCTAAAAGTTGGCCGAGTGATATAAATAAAAAACCTATTGAAGGAATTATTAACTGTACTGCACCCCCTTTTAATGCTTTATAACCAAGTAATAAGATAATGATTCCTACCGAAAAACCGACTGTACTCATAATTATAGCCAACAGTTCTGATGCAAATAACAGATTCATATAAATCACTATTTGCTCTTATGCTCAATTCATGCATTCAGTTTAAATTAAAAGCGTAATTTTTTAGTAAAAATCGTATTATAATCTTTTGGTCCACCATGGTGCTTATCATGCAAAAAAAGCTCTTTAATATTATTTCAATCGTACTAGTAGTGACAATTATTTTATCAATATCGTCAACAAACATGGTTTGCAATCCAGTATGGGACCCGGATCAAAAAAGTATTACAAACAAGGATATTTATCTGAAAATTCATGATGGTCGTCCAAATTTCATTATAAAGCCAAGTTCTAGTGATGATGAAAATATTTATTTTCTTAAAATGATTAAAATCCTCGAGTTCTCCGATCAAAACTCAAACTACAAATTTGAACCAAATATCGATTTTATAAAGAAAGTCGTGCCGCTTAATGCATTTATGAGTTGGGAAATTTCGTCAAAAAAAATAGATCTGGATAATGGAGAGGAATTATTAATTTTCTTGAACGGGACCGCAAAGGTGCATATCGGGCATGGAAAATTTGGATATATTAGTATTTCATTTATCTTCCATCTGTATAATAATACTGCAACAACAGGAGTAAAATTTGATGTAGTTATTAATCAATGGCCTTGGCAGAATACAAACAATAAACTGGCGATATTCTTCTGCTTGGGTGGTAATTCTACTAGAACTGAAAATATAGAAGTATCAGAGAGATCTCATGGCCAGAAAAAAGAAATGCATTTAATGGGCTATGGATCCGAATACGAAGCAATTATTGAATGGAAGACATGGGCTCTTACAGAGAGTGGAAATATTACAATATATGATCAGATGAATACATACAGCAAATATGTTGAGTTGATTTTTATATATCCGCATTTCGAGAACTTTCTGAAGCATGACCCTAGCGTGCTCCTTATTGGCGAGAAGCTAATTTATACTAATCAAAATCTATTTTTACCCGTTCTCTCTGTTATCATAGCTAGTTCTGTTATCACA
>JAGGXM010000148.1 GCA_021163045.1 Thermoproteota archaeon
ATATTTAAATCGATTTTCTAAAATGTATTTTAAGGTATTCTCTTAATATGGTGACAACTTTGCCGATGTTGTTTGAAACTCTGTGTGAATATTTTAATCGCTTAGAAAAAATCTCAGGAAAAATCGAAATGATCAATATTCTAGCAGATTTATTTTCCAAGTCTGATGTTAAAGAGATAGATAAAATTGCTTACTTATTAATAGGAAAGCTCTGGCCTGATTATCTTGGCGAACCTGAAATTGGAATGGCTGAGAAGTTGGCACTAAGAGCAATCTCGACTGCCTCAGGAATTTCCGTAAAAAAACTAAATGAATTTCTCAAAGAATTAGGGGATATCGGAAGAGTGGCTGAGAAAGCGATACAACAAAAAAGAGCACAACCTTTATTTGTTAAGCCATTAACAGTTACAGAAGTTTATCAAAAGCTGGTTAAAATAGCGAAAGCATCTGGCCCAGGAAGCCAAGATCTTAAGCTTAGAATTCTCACAGGAATGCTCGTCGCTGCAAAGCCCATTGAAGCAAGATATCTAATAAGGATTGTAGAAGGCAAGCTTAGGCTCGGCGTTGGCGAAATGACAATATTAGATGGTCTAGCCGAAGCTTTCCTCGGAAGTAGAAGCAAACGACCGATGATTGAGGAGGCATATAATAGAGCCCCAGATTTGGGCTTTATTGCAAAGATTACCGCCGAAAAAGGCGAGGAGGGATTAATGCATATCAAGGTGGAACCCGGACGACCAATAAGACCAATGTTAGCAGAAAGATTACAAGATCTTGGAGAAATCTTGAAAAAAGCTGGTGGTGTTGCTGCTGCAGAATGGAAATATGATGGCGAGAGGGCTCAGATTCATAGGAAAGAGGATAAAATATGGATCTTCTCTAGACGCTTAGAAAATATCACGTATCAATATCCTGATGTTGTAGAGTTCATGAAAAAGAGCATAAAAGCTAAGGAATACATCGTGGAAGGAGAAATTGTTGCAATAGACCCAGAAACGAGAGAAATGAAACCATTTCAGGAGCTTATGCATCGGAAAAGAAAGTACGATATCCATAAAATAATAGAACAATATCCTGTGAGAGTCCATCTTTTTGATCTAATGTACTTGAATGGTGAAGAATATCTTGATAGACCATATGCTATTCGTCGTAAAAAACTAGAGGAAATCGTTGAAGTGAATGATAATGTTCAGTTAACAAATAAGATTATCGTTGAAAACATAGAAGAATTAGAGAAGTGGTTCTATGAAGCAATCGAAAATGGCTGTGAGGGGCTGATAGTTAAGTCTATTCAAAATGATGCAATCTACCGCGCTGGTGCACGAGGTTGGCTTTGGATTAAATACAAGAGAGATTACAAAAGCGAAATGATGGATACGGTAGATCTCGTTGTAATTGGGGGATTCAGGGGACGTGGAAGGCGTGCGGGAACATATGGTGCATTATTAGTAGCTAGCTATAACCATGAGAAAGATATATTCGAGTCCGTGACAAAAGTTGGTTCTGGATTCACCGATGCACAATTAGCTGAATTACCAAATCTCTTAAAGGATTTTGAGAGAGAACGAAAACCCGGGCGAGTTAATTCAGAAATGGAACCTGATGTTTGGTTTGAACCCAGATTAGTAATGGAAGTAATAGGTGCTGAATTAACATTATCACCTGTTCATACGGCGGGAAGAGATATCATAAAAGATAAGCTTGGAAAAGAAGCTGGAATTGCTATTAGGTTCCCACGCTTCATTAGATGGAGAAATGATAAAAGCCCAGAAGATGCTACAACTTCCTTAGAGCTGGTCGAAATGTATTTTGCTCAGCTCAAGAAAGTAGAGTAATCGAAGATAAATTTATTTCATTATTTTTCTGCGATATACTCAAAAGTTGAAGTGGATTATTCCAACTCTTATTAATTAAGAATTCCTTGGTGAGCATATTGATACCACCACTTATAAGGATACTTGTTAAAAGAGGCCCTAAGATTCAATTAAAGTGTGCAGAGACCTACGACAAAGAAAAAATTATTGAACAAATTGGAGAAAATAAACTGAACTTAATTTCACGAAGATTTAAAGGCTTCTTGCTGGAATTGTATGGTGAAAAAATAACAGAAGAAATTTTCAAAGAGATATCTCAAATTCTTGAGGAATTTTTATCCGCAAATTTACCAGAGCTAGTGAGAGATGTATATGTTATCGTAGAGGATCAGAGGCAGAATCCCCTTTTATACTCCAATTTTAATGGCAGAAAGATAACATTAATAATTCCTCAACATAGTGATTACTCTGACCTACGGACATTTCTTGAAATATTAACACAGCAATTGACACAAACAAGAACGAGATCCATTAGATTAGATTCAATGAACTTCAAAGAGTTTGTTCCTTTACTCTCTGAGCTTAAGAGAGAAATCGCCCTTTTAGAGGAGCTAAACGTGTCTAGTGAGATCACTAAGTACTTGATAAATGCTCGAGATCTATTTAAGATGGGCATTAATAGAGTCCGTATACTAGCTAGCAACCATAACATCATATTAGTTGAAAAAGGAATCAGCCAAATGGAGGTCTTATGTACTAGGGAATTTCTAGAAAAGCATTTAGGGAAACTTTCAGATTTACTAAAGAATATTCTAACAAGAGTCGACTATTTAGAACTTATTCCACTTAATTTGGAGATCCTTGAAAAAATTGCCAATAAAACAAAGGAATTTAATCGCCTACATATAATCTACAACTATAATGATCAGGAGAAGCCATCTGCTAAGATATCAATTATACATAGAGATTGGAGTTTAATTGCCTCCGAGTCGCCTGTTGTGATTTCAAAAATAATTAAAGATCTAGATGCATTGCTTAATATGATCGCGAAAAAGAAAGTTATAGTGCGAATAGTATCTCTTCAAGATAAAGTAAAAATAGACGTTAATTTGAGAAATCAAAAAATAGTAGATCGAAATTTCAATCCAATTTCAACATTAAAAGAACTACTTGTCTAAATTATTTTTTTCTCTACCAACATATTTCGCCAGAAATATCTGAAATGCAATTCCGCTTACTAATAATGTAAAATAGTATGACACAAATCTCCAAAGAACGATAACTGTAGGGTCTGCTATAAGGGATAAACCGTATTCTACACCAATGATGCCTCCTGGTGTTGGTATACCGCCCATAATTAAAGCAAAGACATTAAAAATGATAGCATCGATAAAGGTTGGTCTTAAATCCAATGCACATGATGTTACATAAATCACTGATGACTGAAGTATAAACATGCTAACGGTTAATATTGAGATAATAAGGAGGATTTTTTTTCTACTTATTATTGTTCGAAAAACTGAAGAAAAGTCATGTAGATTTTTCTCAGAGACAGGTAAATGCAACTTATCAAATATTCTAGAAAACTTTTGTCTAGTACTCGGAAATAGACTAAGAATAATTATTAATAAATGAACTGATATCGTCCAAATAGACATCAGAAATATTGGCAGAAAAATGAATTCAAAGTTAAGTATATGTGGTAAGAGTATAAGTATTGCAGGAATATTCGCCATAAGTATATCTAGAAATATTTCGGCGATGGTAGTTCCTATGCCTAAAGACCAATTTCCTCCCTTTATACTTATGTAATATGCTCTAATTATTTGACCGCCAGCTAGAGACGGCGAAATTAGAGATATAAACTGCCCAGATATTCTTGCGAGGATGGCATCCTGATCTGTATGTAGATCCAACGCTCCTGCGATAATATAGAAACGAATGCCAGAAACCATAAGCACCATAATTTGAAGCAAAAGTGCTAAAAATAAATAGTATGTCTGTTTCCGTAAAACCCTGAAAAGCATTATTAAATCAACGTTTGTTACGAATATATAGATAATTAAAATAGACGTAAATGCAAATAGACCCACGAATATTCTCACTCGAAATCTAGATAAAATTGATTTAAGCTTCTCTTGGGGGGCTTCTTCTGCCAAATTTTTCCCTCGATTTATCCAATAATGGTCGCTAATTGCTTACAAATCGACTTTAATGTCATATAGCTCGCATTATAAGCATAATTTACAAGCTGTCCACCATCAAAAAAGAGATAGACCGGTATTGATTGAATTCCAAACGCACGTACTATCTTTGGATTTTCATTAACATCTAAATATAAAAAACCAATTTTACCATTAAATTCCTTTGACAACCGCTCGATTATTATCTTTGGATTTTCACAAACAGACGATTGATTACATAGTAATAAAACTAAGGGAATTGGTGACTTATTGATTATTCTTATTAAGTCGTTCTGATCAACTTTTCGAACCACCATTCTTAATACCTTTCTAAATTCTCTCGCAGATTATTAACGGATTTGCGAAGTTAAATATAAATGTATCTCATTTTAAAAATATACGAAGCTAGCCTAATTTAACAATTTTAACCGTTTTTTATTGGAGAATCTTTTTCCAAACCTAACAATCATATTCCGAAATTGGTTTAAGATTCTGCCACAATACTAATCTAATGTCCGCTAACTTTCGTAGTGCATCTATCACTTTGGGATCATCATCATGAACTTCGACCACCTTAATTCCGAATACTTTCTCTAAAAATTGAATTTTCTCATATTTTAGCGCGCTTGCAGGCCGTTTATCGTTTTTTGGCCGCCAAGAGACAAACACCGGATTAAACTCTATTTTTAATATTTTAAGGTGCTCTTTTATTTTCCCTAGATGGTGGCTTACAATTCTTTTAGATGTTCCAGATATTATTGCAATCTTGTAATTTTCCTTAATCTTCTTTATCAGTACTTCAATACCCTTCGGATTTATTTCATCAAGTCTTTCGGCCGAACCTAAGTCCATAAATATTTTCCAGAATTCCATCTTTCTGCTTTTAGGGATTTTCTCTATGTTGCTTACTCCAATTTCTTTGAGCGCAAAATTTAGTCTTTTAAAATTATTTATTAAAACTCCTTCTAAATCAAATACAATAGCCATGAAATTCACGACCCAGTGATTCTTAGATATTAAAATTAGTAAGATTTTTTAGATCATATTTGGGGTATTTTACCTTAATATAGTCTAATTTTGTTTTGAATTTTCTAGGTGATTTAGATGGAATTTAAAAGTGTAAAAATAGAAGTCCCAGAGGGCGTTAATATTATTTTAGGGCAATCTCATTTTATTAAGACAGTAGAAGATCTGTATGAGGCTCTTATTACTTCAAGTCCGTTCATAAAATTTGGGGTTGCTTTCTGTGAATCTAGTGGTCCTGCACTAGTTAGATTTGATGGTAATGATGACGAGCTTACTAAACTTGCTGTGGAATATGCTAAGAGATTGGCTGCTGGCCATGTCTTTGTGGTCTTGATTAAGAATGCGTATCCTATAAACGTTTTACATAAAATAAAAAAAGTTGATGAAGTCGTAACAATATTTGCAGCTACTGCAAATCCATTAGAGGTTATCCTTGTTGAGACTAATCAGGGAAAAGGCATTATTGGAGTCATTGATGGCCTTAAGACAAAAGGTGTTGAAACCGAGAAGGATAAAAAAGATCGCTATGAATTTCTAAGGAAAATAGGCTATAAGAAATAATTTTTCTATTCTTTTTTTAGATCTATACAAAACATCTTTTTAGCGCTATATTCTCTAAATAAATCTAACCCTATTAGGTTAATTTAATGAGATGATTTTAATGAGTTCTACTCAATATCCTGAAGAGATAGGAGAATCAGGATTTTCTTCGAGAGCTCTATTAGTATCTATACTTATTACGGTTATAGTTTCTATGATTTCTACCTATATTGCCCTAATGTTATCTGCTTTGCCTTGGCCGATAATTTTCTCAGTAATTGTTTCGTATAGTCTATTAAAAGTTACTGAAGTAGTGCTCAAGAAGAAAATCTCTATTCATGAGGTAAATGTAGCTCAAGCTGGTGGAAGTATTGGCG
Source organism: Thermoproteota archaeon (assembly GCA_021163045.1). GTDB lineage: Archaea > Asgardarchaeota > Njordarchaeia > Njordarchaeales > Njordarchaeaceae > Njordarchaeum > Njordarchaeum guaymasense. The sequence goes on from JAGGXM010000148.1 coordinate 5,941, forward strand.
GACTTGTCTCGGCCGGCATTGTTTTCACAATCCCAGCAATCTGGTATTTAAATTCATTATTAGGGCTTTCTCTCGAAGCACCAACATATTTTCAGCTAGTCTTAATTGCTCTTTCTGGAGGAATTCTTGGCATCGCTTTATCAATACCCGTTAGAAGGATTACTATTGACAAGGATGATCTCCCATATCCAAGCGGATTGGCCGGCGCTGAAGTTGTTATTACAAGCATGGAGGGCGGAATCAAGGCACGGATACTGTTAATTGCTGGCCTTATTGCATCATTATATTCGCTTTTCATGTATCCAATTATACTTCAAGGAGGATACACATATACACTCGCAGTTTATGGGATAATTATCATTATTGGCTTTATACCTCTCTTAGTTGGGTTCGGTGCTGGTTATATAATCGGTCCTGGCAGCGCCTTAGTATCCTGGTTTGGTGGCTCAATAATTGGGTGGATTTTCCTAAGTCCTCTCCTGCAATGGTACGGATACACGTTAAATTCCGCTCTTACATATGTTAAGAATTTAGGAGTCGGAATAGTCTTCGGTGCAGGAATTGGTTTCTTTCTCTCTTACGTTATTACTCGGGGAAAAGAAATATATAAACCATTTTTAACCATAAAAACCGGAGCATGGTACACTAGATCTCCAATATATTTCTCGATATTGACCGTTTTTCTTCTAATTATTGCTGGCATATCTCCATTTAGTGCATTAGTTGGGATTTTAGGATCTTGGATCATGAGCGCAATTGCGGGGCGAGTTACTGGTGAGACAAACATTGATCCTTTAGAGCAATTTGGGCTCTTTATAGGTCTTTTACTTATTTTCGTATACTCGCTATTAAGTATTCATATTAGTCTGACGGAGATCTTATTAATAACCTGTTTTGTAAGTATAGCTTCTGCAGTAGCTGGAGATATTGGCCATGACTTTAAGAGTGCAAAAGTCATTGGAACCAAACCAATCGATATTGTTAAAGTGGATCTTTCCGCGGCGATTGTCGCAGCATTAATTGCACCTTTTGCCATGTTTATAGTAGTATCTGGCTACTTTGAAGCTCTTTTCTCACCAGGTTCCACATTAGCTTTTCAGTCGAAGCTTGTTGGCATTACTTTATATGGTGCTTTTTATGCAGATGCTTTTATCATAGGCTTTATACTTGGATTCATTATAGAGATCGTTTCATTTATACAAAAAGAACGAAAAGGAAAAATATTTCCAATTAGTGGTATGACACTTGGCGTTGGAATGTTTATCGGGTTATGGATATCCATTCCCTTTGCCATCGGCGGGTTAATAAGATATTTAGCCTCTAAAAAGAAAAACATAGAGGATTTGGGAATATTATTTGCCGCCGGTGTCATGGGTGGTGAAGGGATAACTGGATTCTTTGTGGGATTTTCTCTAATTTTTGGATTCTATTCCTTCGAAATTATGCTAGTAGTATCCGCTGTTATCTTACTGATACTTGTCTTTCTGCTCATACATTCAAGACTTATTGGAAAAAACCTCAAACCCATCAAGCACGGGTCTGAAAACATAACCTTTTTCTCCTAAACTTTTTTCTAATGCTTGTCGAACTTGTTGGACCATATGCTCCTCTGCAAGAGCAAAAACAGCATCTCCGATCATTGTCTGCGCAGCTCCGATGGCACCGGAATGAACTGCTGCTTTAATGGCATTAGCAAGTGTAGGTGTCATTAGTCCTACCGCTGTTGAAAACTCAAAGGCATATTGGAAGAAATTTTCTATTGAAGGCTCCGAAAGGAGCAGATCTACATACTTCTTACCATACTTTTTGGCCCTCAAAATCAGATTTGGATCCTTGAGTGCTTTTTGTGTTTCTTTCTTTCCCAGGGATACGGCGATAACATATAGATGCTTATTAAGTGGAATCTTATCAATTATTGAAATACCAGGGGCACCAGGTTTAGCCACAATTATGATTCCACCTGGAGATAGTAGTCCTGAAACTGTTCCTAATCCTGTTTTTGCTTCAAGTTCAGCAATATGTGCCAACTTTCCCGCTTCTAACAGAGAAATTTTCTTCCCTAGTGCATGGTAGATACCCAGAATTATCGCAAGAGCACTTGCTGCACTTGTTCCGAAGCCGGAAGCAATCGGTGCTCTAATTATTTGATTGACAGTTACTCTAATCTTGTTAAGCAGACCCCGTTTTTCTAATGCAATTTTTGCTGCTATTTTTCCAATACCCGAATTAGTTTCGCAGCCATTTATTTTATTAAAAAACCATGAATCCCCATTATACTCCTCAAGAATCACTTCTGCTTCTACGGTATTTTCTATGGCAATTCCAGCACCACGTGCACCTGTTGTTAAGGGATCTGATGTCAAATTTGGTTCAAAAATTGCAGAAATTCCGCCAGGTACGATCACTTTTACTTTCCTCATGGTACTTCCTCTATTCAAATTCGGTTCTCTATTTGGAAGACACGTAGATTGATTGCCCCAAAAGTGATATTTGTTCAATTATTAGAAGATTTCGTAAATAAGAGACAAAAATAATTTTTTTAAGCAAAAATTTAGTTATAATTAGTACTCCTAATTCAAATCATATCTCCAAGATTCAGGGTGTTTCTATTATGCGTAATTTCGATGTAAGGATAATTCCTAAAATAATTATAATCGGAGATCCCGCGGTTGGAAAAACAACTATTTGCAATAGGTATCTAGGGTGCCCCTTTGAGCACAGATATATAAGTACGATAGGTGTAGATTTTTTCTCCAAGGATTCAATATATGAGACTCATTCTGGGATAAGAGTTATGGTCTCTTGGTCCCTTTGGGATATCGCAGGACAGGTACGTTTCAGAGATATAGTTGATCAATTCTTTAAAGGAGCAAATTCGGCTATTGTAGTGTATGATATAACCGATAGAGAATCCTTCGAGAATGTTAGAAACTGGCTACAAAGATTTTGGGACGTTGCTGGTGAAAAACCTGCAGTAATTGTTGGTAATAAAACCGATTTGCGGGATAAAAAGGGACAGGTTTCTACAGAAGAGGGTAAAGAACTTGCCGAAGAATTAAGTAAAGAAAAAGGGATGCCCTTCTTTTTCGTCGAAACATCAGCGAAGTTTGGTGAAAACTTAGATCTGCTTTTCAGAATGCTATTTAATGCAGTAATTTGGATTAAGATTAAAGAGAAGGAGGAACGTGATAGATAAAACCAATTTAAGCGCATTATCTTAAGGGGTTTACATGCCCAGAATTTTTATTGGTGTATGTTCCTTTTCTAGGAAAATATTAAAACTACTCAAAACATGCGAGATCCAATCAACATTTTATAATTTTCCAAAATTAACTACAGTCAAAAAATGGAAAGAAAGCGCTCCCAAAGATTTTGTTTTCTCATTCAAAGTTTTTCAGGGAATAACGCACAGCAGTTCTAGTCCGACTTGGAGAAAATTCAGGAAAGGCCTATCTCCTGAGGAGAAAAAACTGGTGGGTAATTTACAGTTAAATGAGTTAACTCAACAGTATTGGGAACAAACACTAGATATTGCTAAAATTTTATCGCCAGAGATCCTAGTAATCCAGACTCCTCCTAAATTTGCTCCTAATGAGAAAAATTTAAAGAATGCTATGTCTTTTTTTGAATTTGCAACTACAACTGTGAGCAAAATAAATGCTAAAATTGGCTGGGAACCTCGGGGTAATTGGCTTAATAGTAGACAGCATCTTCAGAGAATTTTTGAAACATACTCTAATTTATTGGAAATCGTGGATCCTTTCTTTTTCTCTGAAATTATAATCAAAGATGTTGTCTATTACAGGTTACATGGGATTCCATACCTTAATTATAGATATAATTATACAGAAAACGATTTTCAAGAGCTTATACAAAAAATTACCAGCCGTATTGATGCTAACGTAAGAGAAATATACATTATGTTTAATACCGTCTCTATGATACAAGACGCAATAAACTTCATTTCCTATATCAGGGAAAATGCCCCAAGCATTTCAAGATATCTTTAAAATAATAGTAAATCCAGATTGCATCTGGTGAAATAGATGATAGAAAAACCCGCAATTCTAGGCGGAGAGCCAACTGCAAAGGAGCAAATACCACTCTACTGCATCTGCACTGGCGAGGAGGAAAAAGAAGCGATAATGGATGCCTTTAACAAAAAAGCATTCGCTTCAGGGGAATTTATTAAAAAGTTAGAAGACGAATTTGCAAGATTCATTGGAACTAAGCATGCGTTAGCAGTATCTAACGGAACCGATGGACTTTTTCTTGCATATCTTGCTTATGGTTTAACCTTCGGTAAAAAAATAATTACTACGCCACTCACATTCGTAGCAACAGCGTCAACCATAGTTCATACTGGTGCAATTCCTGTATTTTGCGATGTAGAATTAGACGGAAATATTTCCCCTATGAAAATTCAAGAACTTGTTAAGAGCGAGAATATTGATGGAATTTCTATCGTCCATCTATATGGAAAACCTGTTGAAATGAAACCTATTATGGAACTGGCAAAGGAAAATAACATTGTAGTCATAGAGGATGCTTCACACGCACATGGTGCAGAATATAATGGAAAGAAGGTAGGAAGCATCGGAAATATTGGCGTTTTCTCTTTATATCCTTCTAAAGTTATCGCCGCTGGCGGATGGGGCGGATTAATAACTACGAATGATGACGAAATTGCAGAAAAAATTATCTTACTTCGAGGCCATGGCGAACTAAAAAACATAATTGGAAAGAAAGGAGCATATAAGTTTAGAATACTAGGATATAACTTTAGAATGAATAATATGGAAGCTGCTGTAGCTTATTATCAGCTTAAAAAAATAGATTCATTCATAGAGAAAAGACGCAAAAATGCGAAGCTTTTATCAGAGCTGCTTCGCGACGTACCGGGGATAACAATACCTGAAGAAAAACCTCATATTAAGCATATATTTTACCTTTATGCTATAGTATTAGATGATAAAATTACTGGTTGGTCTCGTGACGAATTCGTAGAAGCATTAAACGCTGAGGGAATAGAAGCCCAACCCGGTTATGTTGTACCTTTACACAAGCAGGAAGTTTTTCTTAAATTGAATGATCCTAACGTTAACCATTTCGCAAAAATAAATAAATATCCAGATTACTCTAAAATGCGCTTTCCAAATGCAGAATATCTCTCAAATCATACTATATGGCTTCCAACACATCCATGTTTAAAAGAAGAAGATGTTGAGAATATCGCTAAAGCTATAAAGAAATTAATCTCTTGGAAAAAAAATAGATGATGTATACA
>JAGGXM010000053.1 GCA_021163045.1 Thermoproteota archaeon
ATATTTAATTGATATTATTTAATTACATAATCGTAGAGATTCGGTGTCTGAAAACTGCCTTAAATACTAAAAAAGCCTTTTTTTGCACGTATTAACTTGAATAACAACCAGTTTATGGGATTTACAAGTCTCTCAGGGATCTTCTCATAGAAGTTATTCCGAAACTCATCTATTTCTAGATTGAATCTAAAGATTGAGTATTCATTAAACTTTTTTTTCATAAATTTAATAATATGATTCGGAAGTGGTCCGATAGATTCTCTTATTAAAAGAATAACGGGGATTCTAACTTTTTTCCAAAAAAGTCGTCTTGTACCTCTTATATTATAAATAACCTTTATGAAGTATTCCAGAATAGAAAAGTTATCAAATATAACAACAGCAACAGCCGAGCAGGTTTTTAACCCCAAGAAAAGCTCTCTTGTATTTTTATCTTCCTCATATGACATGCTTAAAATATCAAGTACCAGGTTGGAATTCATGATCTGAAATAAGACATGATATCTATCGTATAAATTTTCTTTTTTCAGAAATTTCTGGAGGGAGGAAAAGTAGACCTCATCGAGATCATCGTGAAACACTATACTACGAGACCTAGCAAACAAATTAGTCCAAATGATGTTAATGTCATTAGCTTGGTCAATTGTCTCTGCTATTGTTAGAATACGTATTCCTCTGTATTGCATAACGATCACTAGACATACCTAGATCTTCTACTGACCACATAATAAGAATTATGGTCGTTAAAAATATATGTTTGCTTAGATACGTGTTTGAAATTAAGATATGAACTAACAAAATTAACGGCCTAAAGTTTGCTATTTGTTGGTTTGATAAAGTTGCTAGAAGATCTTACCATGTACATATTGATAACAATACTTACAATAATAGGAATAGAAGATTTTCTGGTACGTAAAATTCGGCTTAAATCGTTGATAACTTTAGCTATAGATATTCTAATCGATTGTTTTTTTAATGGTTATAGGAACTTGGGCTTATCTATTGGTATCTCTCTAGGAATACTGTTTCTATTTGCTTTAAATATAGTTGGCGGGGGGGACTTCATAGTAATATTATTAACATCCTTTATTGCTCCAACACTCACCATAATTTGTAGTGTTTTGTCAATGCTTATTTGTGCTATTTTAATTTCTCGGGAATTCTACTACCCTCCACTTCTAACTTTTTATTCCATATCTTTCTGTTTTTTGATGGGAATTTTTTATTAAAAATAAAGGAATTATAAATATCTGCGTTCAAACTGCTAAAGATTTAATTAGAAAAAATTCTATGTGTGCAATACTAAATAAACATTATAGGCTTAGGAGTGATCTCAATGTCGGCTTTGCCTGAAACGCCATTTGGAGATATATCTGAAGAAGAATTTAAGAGTAGATTCAGCAGTGTTAGAGCTATCGCGGGCATTTTTTTCCTTGTGATACTCTTAACTCATGTCTCAATACTATTTTTTGAGATGTTCCTTACAATTATTGGTGGCTATACTTACCTCGTAATTTTCCTATATCTGCCGTTATCAATAGAAATAATAGTTCAAAATAATTATGTGCTTGCCCTATTGTTCAATATATTTATTCAAATGATCCTGTTAACATCAATTGTTTGGCTTTTCGTCAATAGAGATTATGGTGTCATTGAGGATATCAAAGAAAATAATCTAGAGCGCGGGCTTATTTCATTCTCCGAAGCATTTCTAGCCACATTTGCGATCAGCATAATTTGGTTTTTAATATTTCCTATAGAGAGCCCTTTTATCAACCCGGACGAAGATTTTATTTTTGCAGTGACCGTATTGGCGCCAATTTTTGAGGAGATTAGTTTCAGATTTGTATTTTTACTATTTCCGATAGCTCTAGTTAAAATAATAACTAAGAAAAGAAAATCTAAGGATATATTACGGGAAATCTTGGTCGGTACTAATGAAAATAATCGCTTGCAAGCAATATTCCTAATTATAAGTTCAATTCTCTTTGGATATGTTCATGTACTATATGGCTGGCCGTTAGTTAAGATTCCTCAAGCTGTACTTCTTGGATTTACAATGGGATATTTCGCAATTAGAAGCGGGATATTAGCCTCAATAGGACTACACTGGGCTATAAATAGCTTTTCAATAATGCCAGATTTTCTCATTCTTATTGGTGAATCAAGCGAAGGAATCTTATATTCCATAAGCATACTAACACAAACCGCTGTTTTGGCCATCGGATTGCTAGTTACAATAGTATTAATTTATAGGATTATTAATTACAGACAAAAAAAACAGAGGAGAAGCGAAAATGAGTATGTTGTTTAGACCAGCAAAGATACCTGCACGTTATAGAGATCTCTTCGAGAAAATAAAATCTAAGGGTATCCGGTTAGATGCTATGTGTAATATCTACAGAGGTATTTGGACAGGAGTTCTTCACGTTTTTGTTGTAACTGAGGATACAGTAAATGAGTGGAATCTTGAAAATGGTGCACTACGACGCATAATTCGAGGTAAAGATATCAGTCCCTTTGGCTATCAATGGACTGGACGATGGGTGATCTATACTAATCAAGTAGATTTTGAAAAAAAGTATCCAAATGCGATAAGATATCTAGAACAATACAAAATGATACTGCAACGACGAGGGGCTGTATGGATCTATAGAAAAAAATGGTGGGAACTGGAGGAGGCTTTAGACCCAAAAATGTTTGAGGTCGAAAAGATCATATCGCCATATGTATCCAGATTCAACGCATTTGCATATGATAACAAGAAATTCTATATGATGGATAGTACTGTTATTATAAGATTCTGGGATTCACAAGAAAATAAAAAAATCTATTTCGAAAAATGGAGAGAAACAAACGACCCAAAGTTAGACATCGCTACGATTCTAGATGCTTCCGAAAATGCTATATCAGAGTTAAATAATAGTTCAAGCCCTATGAAATACCTCTTAGGAATACTAAATTCGGAAATTGTAGAGTTTTACTTTAAGCAATACGCTCAAAGGTTGACAAAGCGTTCAAGAAGACCTCCAAAAGGAAGATACTATCTATACATTCCTCCATATCTTAACGTAATTCCTATCGCAATCGGTGACAAAACAACTCGAGAGGAAATAATTTCCATAGTAAAAAATTTGGAGGGGGAAATGGAAGCCTTAATAAAGGTTAAGAATGATCCGGAGAAAAAAGAGGAACGAGAAAAATTAGAAATTAAGTTTCAGGAAACTTATGGAAAGCTAAATGAAAAAGTATATTCTCTATATGAATTAGATGATAAGGACGTTGCTATGATTCAGACATTTATTTTGAAGAAGAGATAGTTATATCCTAACAATAGTCCCTATCTTTTCTCCCTTGATTGCACGATACACATTGCCTGAAGATAATAAGCTAATAACCTGTACTAAGACGCCAAGCTTTGAAATTCGCACTATGGAATTTAGTTTTTCGATCATACCTCCCGTAACATCTATTTTCTGGGTGTTCTTCAGAAATTTCCGCACATCAAATAAATTTCTCTCATCAATGAGAGGAATTAGCGAAGTAGGATCTTTTGGATCTCTGTAAATTCCTTCAACGTCTGTTCCAAAAATTACCTTATTTGGTCTTAATTCTCTAGCTAGAAATTCAATGATATAATCGCCACTAACGATATCACAACCCTTCTCCGGATCTAGGGAAACATCTCCCCACAGTAGAGGAATAAAACCTTTTTTGAGAGCTAATTTAACAACATCTATGTTCATCTTAAGAATGCTACCTGACTTCATAATAGTAATTGCGGATGGCTGTATTGGAAAGACAGGGATCCCATGATTTCTAAGCTCATTGGAGACTATCATGCTCAGCTCTCTCATCGCATCGAGAGTTTTAGAGAAACCTATTCTGGCTTTTGGATGTACTAACCCAGATCGTAGATTATACTCCTTAGCTAATGGATGACCAAAGGAACCCCCACCATGAATTAATATAAAAGAGTAATTATCCTCCTCTAATGCTCTCTTAATATCATTACAGACATTTCTTATGACATCAAATCGGACGGACTTAGGTACATTCTTATCACTTATTGCACTACCACCAAGTTTTATTATTAGAAGAGAACACATGTTTATTCCGCCTGTAAAAATCCTACAAGACCCTTCTTAGAAAACTCATTTAGAATTATATATATTGCTTTTTCGAAATTCTCTGGGATTGAGCCCGCTGCTTTTTCATGGCCGCCCCCTCCGAACTTTTCAGCGAGCTTGCCGGCATGAATATCACAGGAATTTGAAATCCGTAAGGAAATACGGCTCTTTTGTGTATCTGGATCCAGATATGTAACCGCAACCGCAAGACCGCCTTTAGAAAGAAATTCATGTGCAACATCTTTCGCTATGAAGTATGGGAATCTCTTCCTTAAATCAAAAATCATATAGCGAATATCCCTAGAAATTGCTTTGTTAACCAATTTTTTGATATAATCGATCGATCTACTAATATAATCACTGACAACAGACCACTCTTTTTGAATCCATGGATCATTAATGAAATCTCTACCTCTAGAAGCGAGAATTTTGGCTATTTTAAGTAGATTCTCCGGTTTTTTAAGATTTGACTTAATAATCTTATCAAGCTTGTATAATGTATCATCCAAATTCCCAGTATCGGCGAGATCAGCCATTTCTACTAACTCTATTGCGATTTTATTATTAGTTAAATCCAAATAATTCGCTAAAAGTCTTGTTGCAGAGGGAGCATTTGGATCTATGAGATCTCTTGTTGTAAGTAAATTTTGTTCTACTAATCGCTTATAATTAGATTCATGATGATCAATGTTTGCTTTCGTATTTTTACCTTTGGGCAGATCTGCAACAATATCATAGTAATCTAGAGATTCTTTTGCTTCTAGTACTGAAAGAAAATCGATTTTCGCATTTGGATATTTTAAAAGAATCAAAGCCGCACAACAAATTCCATCAATGTCATCTTTATGCACAGCAGCTTTCATAGTTCTTCCCTCAAAAAATTCTTAACTATTATGTTTTACTTCTTATTTTAGATTAGCTACTTAAGCCTAAGGTGCAACTTATTGACAGGCATACGAAGATATATTTGGCTAGCAGAGTCGCTACCCGAAGTTAAACATGTAATATTGAATCATAGAGATGACTCTAATGCGGACATTCTTTTTCTTATAGAGGGATCTACCGATAGACTTGAACGCGCGATAAGGGCGATAACACCGGTGGTTAAAAAAGAGGCAAATAGAGACATTAATGTTAAAATTGTTAAATTAAGTAATTTGAGAAAAGAACTAGATCTTATAAGACCATTCATACAATTCGGAATCTTCCTCTTTAGTAGAAATACTTATAATAGACCAGCCGAGCTTAAGAAGTACCTTCTAATAATACTAAATCCAACAGAAAGGACAAAAATAAAGGAATTGACTAACATAATGAAGAAAAAATATCCACGAGCAATAATAATAAAACAGGGGCTCCTTCTTGTAGACATAGAGACTTATAAGGCAATTAAAAAAACATTGAGAGATCTCAATTTAGACTGGATGCCTCTTGAGGTATGGCTAGAAAGCCAGAGATTGGCTGAAGCTCTTGAGTTCATAAACAAGAATAAGTGAATTAAAAATGAGTGAAAAAAAAGATTTTAAATAGAAATCATATAGATTATGTAATGAAATTGAATACTTATTAAAGATTTCTTATAAATATGGAGGTTAAAAGAATGAGTAATGGGAGAACTGGTGCATTAATGTCTGCTTGGCTGGTTCTAATAATGTTAGGGTTAATGGCCTGGCTAACAGGAACTCTAAATTTAATTTTCCTTGGAGTAATTGTTCTACTCGGAGTAATAATTTACGTTGCTTCTGGTATATACATAATAAAACATTGGGAAAGAATCGCTGTTCTTAGATTAGGTACATATCAAGCAATACGGGGCCCTGGTGTAACTTATGTCTGGCCAATAATCGAAACTGTACCAAAAAAAGTGAGCCTAAGAATAATCCCATATATGTTCTCAGCAGAACAAACTATGACGAAGGATAACATCCCAGTATCCGTTGATGCTGTTGTGTATTATAGAGTAGTAGATCCAGAAAAAGCGATACTTAATGTTGAAGATTTCGAGGTTGCAACACAATTAGCTGCACAAACTTCTCTGAGAGAAGTTATTGGAATTGTAGAATTAGATGAGCTCCTTGCGCATAGAGAAAAAGTTGCAGAGCATATTCAGGAAATTATAGATGAAAAGACGGAGGCGTGGGGGATCAAGGTAACGAGTGTGGAGATAAGGGATATTCGAATTCCGCAGCAATTGCAGGATGCTATTGCGATGCAGGCTCAAGCAGAAAGGGAAAGGAGGGCAAGGGTAACATTAGCACAAGCAGAGGTTGAAGCTGCTAGAAGGATGATGGAAGCTGCAAAAACGTATTCTACAAGTCAATTAGCATTTGAGTTACGATGGATGAATATTTTGTATGAAATCGGAAGGGAAAATAATACATTAATGCTCATACCGATGAGATTGCCAGTGGTACTAGAACCAAGTGATAAGTTCATGCAACTTATGGGGTTCGGACCTTTAACAGAAGAAGAAAAGAGGAAATCTAAGGAAGAAGAGAAGAAATAATAAAACCTATTTCTGATTCTTTCTTTTATTTACTTGTATTTTCAGAGTCTTATTTAAGATTTCAAGGCATCTGAAATTCTTTTTCTTTAGATTTAATTCTTCAACTAATGCTTTAAATGTTTTTTTAACTTCAGTTGCTCTTTTATTATCACCAGTTTTACGATATAGCATGTATAAAAGGAAGTATCCGACAGGTATTAGAAATCTGTAGGTATCACGTTGCAATTCCTTAGAAAAAATGAATAGAGATAGCTGACGGTGAAGTGCTCTTATTTGTTTATCAGCATTTTCATCTTCGTTTAGAATCTTTAAAATAGATCTCGCTATTTCGCCGTTTAAACCAGTAGATTCCTTGAATTTTTCAGCAATCTTTCTAATGCAGAAAAGGGAAAGGTCCTCTTTACTAAGATTAGAACATAATATAATTGACAAAAAAATACGGTCATCCTTTGTAAGAGATGGTAAGACAGAGAGATAATTCAGATAGTCCCTTACTAGATCTTCTGAAGAAATTTTTTTAAACTGTTTAGAGATAGGTCCTAGATGCTCTAAAATGCCATCAAGATGAAGTTCATATGGCCGTATAATTTTATTAAATTCGGCACCAATACTTTTATCCTTATATTTAAGGACTAGATTCTCCATTTTTTTGAGCACGTTATAGATATTTGGGATATTTAAATTCATAGAAGAACTCATCTTTTTAATAATTTCAATAAGATTCGCATTGAAATCCAGAAAACAGGGGTCCTTAGTTAGTTTCTCATAGAAATTCTCTAGTTTAAAATTAATACTTAAAGTTGCCATACGTAAAAAAGTCTCAGTAATGTGTATCAATTCCTTAATTCCATCTCTCCATTTTTCGAAGATATTCCTTATATCATCTATGTTCATACCTGTTCGTCTTCTTAGTTCTCGTTGAAATCTTGGCCAACTAGATGCGCTCATATAATTTCTAATTAAAATTTGAATTAGTTGTACGCCAATATCCTCGATTGTAATATCTATTTTATGTGATGTGAGTCGCATTTGGAGACGATTAAGGTCAAACTCGATGTCGCCAATTAGTTTAGCCAAATCCTCTCGAATATTATTCAAAAAGAAGTTGAGTCTATTACCAAGATCGAGTAAGAAAGGAACAGGTACTATGGTTTCAACGCCGCCCAATCTATCTTTAGCTTTTAAAGCCAGACTTAAGAGGGTCTCTTCATTACATTTCCTCTCAGATCGTAGATAATATCCCAGATTAATAATGTGTTTACCATAACTTTTTTTAATCTTAAACTTTTTATCAACGACAGAATCTTTTATCTCATAAAAGCCGTCAATTTTTATATTCATGGTCCCAGATATTCGTTTACCCGATTTTGTAACTTCTCTACTTAACTTTATAAGAAATCGTAAATTAAGAGCCTGTGATCTATGGATAAGTGAAAAACCTAATAGACCTTTAATTTTATCCTCTCTTAGTATGATTATCCAAGCTCGAATTACAGCATCTAGTAATGCGATTATGTCATTCAATTTTATTTTCCCATTACTCAAAGGATTTCCTCCGCATCAAATTTCATGATTATCGAATTATGCGCACAAAGTATACGTTCTTTTGTCCCCTCACGTATTAAACCGATACCTGTCCACTCGACATTCCCATAATCTATAAGATCACCTGATTTTGTAAATATGATTTTTAATCGTTTATCTCTCAGGAATAGGATTTCTGAAAAGTGATCGTTATTAATATCCCCAATCACATAATTATTAAAGGAAATATCTGGATCCTCATAACGCACAATTTTTTTCATCGTATCGAGATTCACTAGATCAACGAAACCTTCCGAAAAAAGGCCAATATAGTAGGATTTTTCTAATATAATCGAGGAAATCGAATAGATAGGATCTGTTAGAACCAAAAAAGGTTCTTCTAAATCATTGATAAAGATGTTCGATTTATTATTTTTATTACTGATTGTTATAATTTTATCTTGAACTTTACCTATTGCAATTCTCTTATCTTTCAGCTTTATTTGTTCTTTAACATTACCTTTTACGTCTAGTGTTAATAAGTTTCCATTATCATCTACTGCGTAATAATTTTGTCCATCAAATACTACGTCAATAAGAGGCCTGTTAATTGGCGTAATGGAGAGATCTGGTTGGAGGAGATACGCTAAATTATCAGCTAAAACCAAACAAGATTTATTTCCATCTACTATTTTCTTGATAGATGGTGCCTCTAAAAGTTCAATTATTTTACCATCTTGAATAACGTAAAGTCCCCAAATACTATTTGGATACAAAAGAATCGGACCGGCAAAGAGAATTCCCAGCTCAGAAGCCACAATTTTTTCAATTTGGGCTGGTGTATTAAAATGACAAATAGTTTTTACGGATTTTTTCTCTTTGTTCCCGAATTTTAGTAGTTTTATACCTATATTCGAGAAAAGTAGAACCTCATCAATTCCATCATTATCTATATCCGAAATATAGAAGTCAACAGCAGAGAAATCATCGTAGGGTTCTGAATTTACGATAAACAGATTCCCAGTAAATGTTTTGATAAAAAACCAATAATGAGATCTAAACTCTCCTGGATCAGGGATTTCTTCCCAGATATATAGGATTTCCGGCAATTTCGTATTCGTGAAATGACCAATAAACCCCCAACCTCTACCGTCGTCAGTAACTACATTCTTCAAGCTTTCACTCGGATTAAAAGAGTCAATTAGCTGGAGATCCAGAATTTCCTTATCAAGAACCCTGATAAAGGAGGATCTTATAAATCCTTGTGCATCCTTAGTGGTCACAAAAATTTCTTTAGTTCCATCTCCATCTACATCATAATACTGTAAATTAATAAGGCTATCAAAGAAGGTGGGTAGTTTCTG
>JAGGXM010000064.1 GCA_021163045.1 Thermoproteota archaeon
CCAAGAGGATTTAGAGATTTTCCGCCAGAAATTCAAATTTTACGAAAGAGGATATTCTCCAAGATAGAAAAGATATTTCAACGTTATGGTTTTGATCCGATAGAGACACCGGTACTAGAGTATTACGAGACATTTAAGGGAAAGTATGGCAAGGAAACCGAAGAAAGGCTATTATATAGATTCAAAGATCCCTGGTCGAATACATGGTATGCTTTAAGGTATGATTTAACAGTTCCTCTTGCTAGATTTATGAGAAATTACAATGGACCATTACCATTTAAGCGCTATCATATTGGTAGAGTTTGGCGTCATGAACGTCCTCAAAGAGGAAGATATAGAGAATTTTGGCAAGCTGATGCTGATATTGTTGGTTCCAAAAATCCAGAAGCGGATGCCGAGGTAGTGAATCTTACAATTGATATAATGAAGGAATTTAAGTTCACGGAATTTTCTCTAAAGCTCAATGATCGCAGATTATTGAAAGGAATTTTTGAGGTAGAGCTTGATATTAAAAATCCCATTGATGTCTTTAGATCGATTGATAAGGTTGACAAAATAGGTATTGATGGTGTGAGAGAAGAGCTCCAGAAAAAAGGATATGCTACACAAATAATTGAAAAAATAGTTGATATAATATCACAATCAGGGAATCCTGAGGATACCTTAGCGAGACTTCAGGAACGCTATAAATATAACAAGGATGTGCAAGAAGCCACATCGCACTTATTAGAAATGTTCGATTTTATTACGGAAAAAAATGCTATTCGATTAGCTTTAGATCTCGTTAGAGGTCTCGATTACTATACAGGTCCCATTTGGGAAGTTATAGTTAAAGAACCAAAGATGGGATCCCTAGGTGGCGGCGGGCGTTATGATGAGTTGATCGGGATATATACAGGGAGACAACTACCCGCAACAGGTACATCTATTGGAGTCGAAAGATTGATTGATGCTGGAATTGCGCTAGGGATATTTCCGGTAAGAAAAGAAACATACACCCAAGTCTATGTTCTTGTTATGGAAAAATCACTACTCCAATATGGATTCGATATTGTAATGAGGCTGAGAAATGTAGGAATTAATGCTCAGATAGATCTTATGCGCAGGAAAGAAAAAGCACAGAGAGAATATGCTAATAAAAAGAACATTCCAGTAGTCGTATTTATCGGAAAGAAAGAATTCAAAGCGAAAGAAGTTACGATATATGATAGAAGAACAAATAAGAGAATTACAGAGAAACAAGAGAGATTAGCAGATATCCTCAAGGAGCTTTTATAATTAGGATTATCTTTAATAAAATGATCTAAGATAAAGAAGAAACGTCTATTAAATTGTAATAGCTAATGACTCAGAATACCAAAGACCGTTAATTATTACATGGTTATTTCTAATTCTTATTAGTTCATTGTATTTTTCCGCTAGTTCCTTAATATACTCTGGCTTGATTTTCTTTATCTTTTCTATATTTACTTTAATGGGAATTTGTGGCTCTAGATTAAGATAAACGAGAATATTTTTCCATAATTTTGTTACCTCACTTAAGTTAATAATTCTTATCCTGTCCTCATATATCAGTTTTAATATAACTCTCCTAATCGACTCTGCTGAGAGAAAGAATCTACTTGAGACTCTTTCTATAAATCGTTGTATATTTACTTTACCAAAGCTTCTTAACATCGTTATTATTGAATCCTCTATCGTTTTCGGGACATGAATATAAAATTTTATTTCCTTTCTTAAAGCTCCAGCGCTATTTAGACCCCTTAGAGCAAGATAAATTTTGTAAGTGCTAATTTTTACTCCCCGTTTTTTTAATTCTTCACTGATAATTTCTGGGGTTAGTGAAAAATTTTTTTCAGAAAGCTCTTCCAAAGTTCTGAGGAAATCGTCACCAAGCTCGTTAAGAATTTTTTCTGCAACGATTTTTGCGAACTCTATATACTCCTTTGGTTTAACTATAATTAATTCCCTCTCTCCAGAAATAAAATTCCAAGATTTGAGTGCTCTAAAGTAAAGCGGTGCCATAGCTTCACTAGTCCTTTCTTTAATTAACCGATAGATTTCATCTTTTTTACCAGATAATGGTAGGGTATTTAAAGTCTCCCAAGCTTTTTTTAAGGATACGGGATAGATGGCTGTCATTGAATACCTCCTAGTTCCATATAGCACTTGGCTAAAGAATTAATTTTCATTCCTATAATAAAAAAGTCCAACAGATAAACGAACAAATCATACTTGGATTTCAAGGCTTTTTTCTATAAATTTCTTAGTTCGACTGAGTTCATCTAAGATTTCCTTTAAATGTTTTTTTCGAACATCACTATTTGTTTTTTCGACTAATTTACCAAGTTTATCGATCAATGGCGTGAGATCTCGTTCCAGAATTCTTCTTAGAAGCTCCTTGTACTTGCCCAGATAATTCTTTTTGGCAATGTATGCATACGAGTTTCCTCTTTTTCGTCGTTCAACAAGATCTGCTCGATAAAGAACGTTCAGATACATTGCTACAGCACTTGGGCTATATCTTGTCCTCTCAGCCAGCTCCTTTACAGTTAATGGCTTCTCTGAAAGTAGAAGATGGGCATATATTAATCCATATCCTTCTCCTAAGCCGAGACTTCTTACAAGACTGGTTATCCCTAGTAGAACCTCATCTAACATCCAAAGACCATCTCCATTCAACTAAGGATTTTTATTGCTTACAGATTTTTTAATTTTTCTTGTAATATAAATTATGTCAAAATAGCTATATCTATGGTTCTAAATAGAATTTAACAGTTCGCGTAAGGTATTACTGCAAAAAGCACGAACTAAAAAATGCATCTTAAATAATCATTTCTTAACTAGGTTAACGTACGAAAAAGCTTCCTATCGGATCAGGTTTTGGCGGGAAATTATACTAAAATCCGGCTAGTATCACAATTAACATATTTTTTCAGAGGATCTTGAGATATTATTACAAGGTGTTTCTAGATATCATGATTCTATTTTAAATAAATCCTTGACATGTTAATGAACAACGAACTGATGTGATAATCATGACTCTAGGCATGCTTTCCAAAGTATTAATAGCTCTACATGCTATCGGATTTAAAAAAGGAAAGACCAAAATTCTAATTCGCGAGTTAGCTCAATATATTTTTATAGCTAATGTATTAAGAGGAAAAAAAGACCTTATGATACTAGAGTTCTCCCTCGAGGGCATCGAATCTCCAGAAGTAAATATGGCTGTAAGGAATCTTCAAATGAATGGACTTGTAGTAAGTCAAGACAGTAATTATTTGACTTTAACAAAGAATGGCTTTCTCACACTTCAGGAAATTCTCAGCTCAAAGAGCAGTATTATCTTCTGGAGGATCATGAATCGACTAGCAGAATTAAGTCATAAAGAACGATTATTACTAACTTACAAATTAATTAGAGAAAATAGCATAAATTGTAAAATCGAGATCGATCTGAATTGGCTAGAAAAAGAGACTGATAATAATGCATTTGAAATGCTTTTTAAATCACTAAAGGAAGATCTAGTAGATAGAATTGAAGAGAAAATTGAAATGCAAAAAATAGAAAATAAAAAATCCCTTGAGCGTGAACAAATTTGAACGAGAATATAGAAAAGTGGATATTTCTCCTAAGAAATAGAATTAATACATTCATTAGAAATGCAGAAAAAAAGCTAGATGAATTTAGAAGCGAATTAGAAGATATCCCGAGCGATAAACAAGAAGAGCTGGAAGATCTAGAGGCAAACTCGGAGATTCTCCTAGATACATTAAAAAGTCTAGAAAAACAACTAAATGAAATAGAACAGCAAATTATAGAAATAAAGGCGCTTCCTGAGGAGGAGAAAATAGAGATTATCGAAGAAATAAATAATAGACTTGAGAGAATAGAAGAGAAAATTGATGCACTGGATGAAGACTTTAGCGACTTAGTTAGCGAAATTGATTCTTACCTTGAAGTTTAATATTACTGATTTTTAAATGCTCAAAGTTTATTTTGAAATACCATATTAGGTAATAAATTTAAAATATAATAGTATTATGGATTCTGGGGAAATTATAGG
>JAGGXM010000120.1 GCA_021163045.1 Thermoproteota archaeon
ATGTATTTTTCCTTTTTATTTTTCACCATGAGACGCCAGTTCTTTGCAAAATAAGGCGATATCAGGGGCTCTCCTCATAACGCCGGAACATCACCTCTTGACCCGCCCTCTCAAACATCAGAATAGCTTCTTTAGTTGGGATCTTACAGCTTCTTCGCCTAGGAAACTTAACAGTCTTGGAGAAATCTTCCTTGGACCAGGGGATCCCTCTTGTAAGAAGATGCCAGATGATAGTGAGAAGCTTTCTGGCGACAGCAACCGCAATAACCTTAAAGTGTTTTCCTCTACTGGATAGCCTTTCAACGAAAGTCTTTATTTTTGGTGATTTGCTACGTATAGCGGCCATTGCCGCCATGAACATATGACGCCGTAGGTGCTTGTTAGATTTCTTGCTAGCTCGGCCCAGATACATCTTTCCAGCAGATTCTCGTATAACTGGCGCCAAACCAGCGTAAGATGCTAAATTAGACGGTGTAGGAAAACGCGATATGTCGCCGATCTCGGCTAAGATGCCAACGGCCAAGATAAAACTTATCCCGGGGACAGACATTAAAATCTCTACCTCGGTCTTGAATTTACTGGCAAGGGATGCAAGTTCGCGGTCGATCCTAGCCACCTCATTCTCTAAGAAGTCGATTGCTTGAAGGTATGACCGTAAAATCACGATATGCGCCCTAACCTCACGCTGTTTCAGGATCGATCTGACGACTCCGGCTAATTCGTTGTATTTCTGTTCGCTGCTCTTACCGTCCAGGACGTTCAGTAGGACTTGTCTACGCTTTTTACTCCGTAAGATTGACGCTAAATTCTGGATCCGTATTCCGAGCCTCCAACAGAGACTAGTAACTTTCCTCTTGAAGTCTGCTATTTTATCAGTCAGCCATGTTCTCTCTCTTATTAGGATCCTCAGCGCTAGAATACCGCGTTCTGGAATGTAAGATGCTCTGAATAGTCGGGTCTCTCCGATCTTGAGCAGCCATATTGCGTCTTTTTCATCGGTTTTATTAGGCTCAGGACGCTTTATTTTATAGGCATTCATGACGTTTACCTTTATTCCGGCGCCTTTAAGGGCGTAATATAAAGGGTAGTAATAGTCTCCCGTCGATTCCATGAAGACGCTTTTGATGCCGAGCCTCTTTAGGATTCTAATTATCCTGGCTATACCGTCAGGCGTATACGGAATAGTCTCGACCTGGATATTTCCGGCCTTTCTATAGGCCATCTCCAACAAATTTTTATGAACGTCGACACCAGCAATATTTTTCAATGTTGTTCACCATTAATATTTACTAGCGGTAGTGCCTCTCCGGCGACCTCGAGCCGCCCCCAGCTTAGCATATTGATGTTCGAGTTCAAAGACTCATGTATGCAGGTCGCAGAGGGCAGCAGACTAGATTTTTTATCGGCCTCTCGGGGCCAAAATAAAAAACAGTCTAGTTGAGGCACCGGAGAGGCACTATCGCCAATATATAGAATAGAGGGGCGATAGTAGAAAAAGCCATATGTATGCGTAGTCGCTACGCGACGACTAAGAATTTTTTATACTACTTTTTTGATAAAAATAGTCCACTTAAGTGAGAAATTTGAAAGAAATTACTCGAAAATTGAGGACTTTAAGATTAGTATTCACAATTATTTGGCTTGCATCAGCATTTATAGTTAGTTTCATGACGAATTTCTCAATATATTCAACAGCGGTACTTGTTATACTCTTTTTGCTCTATATCTTTATCATATCAAGAATTTTAGTACCCCAGAGAATAATGATGCTACTTTATAAATCTCCAAAAAAGGTTAAGGGTATAGAAATAAGTCCAATTTTCAGAGCATACTTCCAGAGGGTAAAGCGAGACATAGAGCTGGAAAATGGGGTGCAACACAAATGACAGCAATTCTTGAGTTAATTAACTGTTTGCTTATCATAATTCTCCTTTCTATAATTCTATGGGAATTCATATCGCGAAGGCTAGATGAGTTAAGCAGAATAGATGAAATTCTTAATATATTGACCGGAGCCTATTTCATAAAAAGCGAATTAAAAGATAAAATTCGGAAGTTAAAGGAAGTAAAACTTCAAATTGATAAACGTAGTAAAGCACAAAGAAAAGACATAGAGAAGCCGGGTGAAAGATACTTTGAGGAGAAAGTTATCGATTTAAGTGATGCTTTACGACTTTTAATTGGATATGGTAGTGCATTCGAAAAAGCGGTCGAACTAAAGGAGTTCTCTATTGGAGAGTTAGCAAATGCAACGGGACTTACAAGATCGGCGATAAGGATATGGATAAACGAATGCTTAGCTGTAGGTCTATTAGTAGAGAAGGAAGATGAATTTAGTGGAGAAAAAAAATATCTTATAAGTAAGGCTGGTCTGGAAATGATTTATGCTACGATAAGAGAAAAACTTGATAATTTTGTCGGAAAAATATAGTTATAAAACTTCCCAAAGTGGTAAGAATCTCTCGTGTCGAGTAACTATTCGAGGGCCTTTCAAATTGAATCGTTCTAAAGTATAGAAATCGCCTCTGCGTGAAATAATGTACTCGAAAGAAGTTGGCTCGCTAATGTATCTTTCTCTAATCCAGATAATTCCTGATCTTCTTTCAAGTATAGGATTGATCGATTTATGCCAAAAATCGCAATTGAAAATGATCATGAAGGGTAAGACTGAAACTGCAGCTAGTAAAGATAAGATCGATTGTACTGAGGCGTCCGAAGTATCTATAAATAATTTTCCCGAGGGAAGATTTCCTTCTCTGCTCATTAAACCCGAAGAAAGAATCTCATTTATTGCGTCGATACTTTTTCCACCGAGGGGGAGTTCGACGTCACTAGAGATGTCGGTCTCTGATGATAAGAAATTGAAGATCTCTGTAGCATAGTTTTTACCAATAGTTAGTTCAGATACCACACGAGCGAATTCTCTCAGACCGTACTGAGAGAGCTTATTAATGGGTATCGAATCAATCTCCTTAAAGCCAAAACTTAATGGTTCGTCAAGACCCCGATTTTCGATCCAGATTATATTATTAAAGAAAGAAGAAATTAGAATTCCAAATCTTAAATCTCCATTTTCAATAATAATGTTTGTATTGCTAGGAATTGAAACAAAGTGGGTTCCCTTTAGGCTTAGTCCTAGCGGGATTTTACTAACTTTGTTATATAAAAGATCCATTATAACCGAATTATAGTCCATCAGTGCTTCTGCTCTTTTAGCGTTACATAGTAATCCAAAGTGTTTAAGAATCTGTTTAACGGATTTAACATGTTCTTTAGGGACATACAGGTGTACCTTAGTACGATATAGCTTAAAATCTCTCCCATAGATTTTTACTGGACTTTTGTAATTGACATAAATTTTTCCATTGTACATAAAAGATATAACCTTTAATAGGTCCCTAAAGAAAACATTTGAAAGTTTTTTAGGATTTATATAGAAGGAACTCATGTATTCACCTCATCATCAATAACTATAATAGCTTCTTTCTTGGTACGAAAGATAAGACCAAGTGCTAGATTTATCCCAAAAAAATATCCAAAAGTAATAATAATTGACAAATCAATTCCTAAAGCCAAATAACCGGTAATGAAAACAATAAAAGACCAAAAGTATAGTAAAATTGCTAGGGGTTTTTTATGAAGTATATTAACGATTAGAAATATTATGTCTGCTTTACTAGGCATTCCTGTTATAATCAAAGAAACACAAAACCAAGAGATTATTATGACTAAGATGGAATTGGAAATATGAAGTAAAAAGTAACTTAATAAAAGATACATCGGGATTACTAAGAAGATAGGAGCTAGTGCAATTAAAATTCCCTGTAATAGGTTGCTTTCCTTTATGTACACGAAGGTATACTCTCTATATAAGCTCAGTATAAAGCCGCTACTGGAAGGTATCCTGAAGATCTTAGAGAATAAAATATGAGAAACAGCGTGAAGAATAACCCCCGGAAATAAGATAATTCTGATAAAATTTGCAAAACCGCTCCAAACAGAGTCTAAGAGAAGAAATAATAACCAAAAAGTTACTAAAAGAATTGTAGATTGAGCTAGTAATGTAAGTATCCCAAGTGAGGAATTGATAATCCACAACTGCAAGTTATATTCACCAAAATTAATATGGAGATAGGTAAATAAAAAAATCATTCAAGGTTCTTCAATTTCTCCTTCAAGATTTCCGAGAGAATTTTACTTACTATTTTTCCATCCGCCTTTCCACGCACAATTTTCATAACATCTCCCATCAAGGGGCCAAAGGCGCGCTCTCGCCGCTCTGTAATTAATTTAATATTCCTTTCTATAACATCTATTATAATTTTCCTTAGATCGGCCTCAGATAGACCAGTAATTCCGAGTTCGGTTAGAATATCATCTATGTTCAAATCTTTATTCTCAGAAAGTTTCTTTAGGACCTCTGGTATCGCCTCTTTTGACATCTTCCCGTCCTTTAAAGCCATGAAAACTTCGAGAAATTTCTCGTCGGGGATCTCATCTATATTAAAACCGTCTCGACGAAGATACTTTACTGTCTGAGTTAATGTATTTACTACTAATTTGGGATCAATATTCATTTTAATTGCTTTTTCGAATAATCTATTTCTCTCGGATAGAAGTATATTATAAATTAGTCCTTCTTCA
The DNA here is from genome assembly GCA_021163045.1 of Thermoproteota archaeon. Lineage (GTDB taxonomy): Archaea > Asgardarchaeota > Njordarchaeia > Njordarchaeales > Njordarchaeaceae > Njordarchaeum > Njordarchaeum guaymasense. Next base: position 4,645 of record JAGGXM010000120.1, read on the forward strand.
ATGTTAAGTTCTTTAGAGTATTTTTTAGCCAAAATCCATGGATATTCTGGAATTTTTTCCTCGATATATTTTAGTAAATCACGATCTATTACCACGGGCGGGGTATCTGTATCAGGATATAATCTCGCAGCGGTACCAAGTGGGCGCTCGAAACTTGTTGTACCATCTTCGTTAGCCCGTCTTGTCTCCATAGGAACTCCATCTAGAGCTTGTTTTGCACGTTCTTTTACTTCTTCTAGTGCTTCGAGGCACTTCTCTTCATTTCCAACAACAAAGACGATGCAGTCAAGGTTTCTTCTAGCATTCATAACGTCAAATAACTTATCTTTCTCTTCTTGTGTTATTCCGTATGCAGGGAGTTCATCTGTATGTATGATTCCTTTTAAACCCACAATTACACGAACTCTTTCAGCAAATTCTTTTCCAAATCTCTTGTTTGGTTGAACTTCCGTACCAAGTAAACCAGAGAAACCAGGAAGAACTAATGCATATACTTTTGCGCCTTTTTTAATGCTTTTAATTATAAAATTAGCTTTTGTATTTCTGAAAAGATCGGTTATTTCCTTTGGTTTCTGGGATGCTATATCTTCCTTTAAAACTTTCCTTTCGATGAGGATATTTTTGATCTTAATTAAGTTCATCTGCCTAATGATTTCGTTATCAATTATTTTCTTGAACCATTCTGGACGCTGAACACCCTTTATCTCAACTCGATTACCCGTTTTGATGCTTATGTTTATATCTTGCCGTATAGTTCCCAGACCGCGCATTGCTACACCAGTAGATCTCAGTAGAGCACCGATTCTGAGGGCTGCATCTAAAACTTCTTCGGGAGTATTAAGATCCGCTGCTGTTGTAATTTCTACAAGCGGAATGCCTAATCTATCAACTCTAAAAACAATCTCTTTTTCGGATTCCCTTATTTTTCTTGCGGCATCTTCCTCTAAACATATTTGTTCTATACCTATTTTCTTTCCGCTTGAAATCTCTAGATAGCCATTTAATCCTATAATCATGGTTCTTTGAAATCCTGTTGGTACACTTCCATCTAAATATTGCTTTCTAGAAACAATCACAACATCGGGTATTTGTGTATTAAAAAGCTTGGCTATAATTAATGCGCTTTTTAGAGCTTCTCGATCGACCTCATAAGGTGGGACTTCATCAATTTCATATAGGCAATTCTCTTCGAGGTATGCCTCATATATGATTAGCTTTCGTTTTTTGAATTCTTTTAGCATTGTTGGGTCTATTTCTCCAGTCTCGCTTAATGTTGGTCTCATGAATCTCTTAATGATGATTTCAGGTTCTTTTTTTACCAATTTTGGCTTACAGAAACAGAATAATTTTCGCTCGGACTTGAGTTGTTGATGAATTTCAAGACCTACCTTTAGTCCTACACTCTTGTAATCAATTTCCAGAGACATTTGGGACGACCACTCTATTTTATAACTTTGTTATTAGCTTTCTTCTCCTGCAACTTCTTTCAATATTCTCTCTATTTCCTCTTCAGAAACTTTTTCTTTAACTTTTTTCTCTTTAGTTGGTACTGATATTCCCTCTTGATCCATTAATCTTGAAACTAGCTGATCTGCGGCTTCATCAATATCAGTTTCTTCCGTTGCCGTTTCAATCCCCTCCTCAAGAAGTTCAGAACCAATTTGCAACTTTTCAGAAGCTTGACCTATTTCTACGAAGATCTTCTGTAGTTCTATATCCGAGAGACTACTCGCAATTTTAGCAATAATTGGGCCTATTGCTTTTGCACTTTTCATAATGTCATCCATTATTAGTCCTCTTTCTAAAAGCATCAGGAGGCGCTCTATTCTGGACCGTAATCGCATTATCATTATTTGGTCTCTATCGTACATTATTACATGTCTTGCTTTTTCTTTCGCTATTTCAAGATCGTTTTCACGGATTGATCTTCTGAGGCTTGTAATAGCACGTCTTTTTTTTCCTTGAATTTCGCTTTCATATCGTTGTAATCTACGATCAAGAATTCTAAGCTGTTTCCTGAGCTCTTTAGGATTTGGTGGGGGGGATTTTCCAATCAACCAGCTGAAAAATTTGCCTAATACTGACAATTAGAAAGCCTCCTAAATCTCATGTTAATTATAATACCTTTATGATACATAATTACTCCACTACTTATAATTAGATTTATCTATTTCCCTTTATGTTTTTATTGTTAAATTCCATGTTTAAGTAGAAAAAATCTATGATAAAAATGAATCCTAAAACCTTTTTATTATAAACATTATTACTAAATTATGTAGGCCCCTCTGGTCGGGCGCCCCGACAGCGGAATGAAGCGGCGTCCCCAAGAGGGGCTATAATATTCGGTATGAAGAAGCCACCTCAGCCTGATCCTAATGATGAACTCGCGACGATCGGACCGATACTTAACATTTCACTTTTTTATACTTTTTGGTCGATAATGTATCCAAAAAGTAAGGGCAGAAGAACAGTAGCATCTCCTTCTACGATGATTTTTTTAGCTTTTTCGTTAATTTTCCCCCAAGATATTGCTTCTTTTGGTCTTGCACCAGATAGAGATCCATCCCATTCTACGGCTGTTGTGATATAAACTACGCGATCAAGGCCTCCTTTGAACTGATTCCACCATATTACGTGGTGTTTGGATATACCTCCACCAATTATCAAAGCCCCAGTTCTTTTACTTTCAAATACGATATCGGCAAGATCTTTTTCATCGGCTAAGACATCCACTATGAAATCTTTTTTATCCTGCGAGAATTGCCAAAGCTGATATCCAAAAGCGCCGTCAGTCGGCCCTGGAATGTACATTGGTATCTTGTTTTTCATGGCCCACCAGATGATGCTCTCTTCTCTATTGTTGTAGCGGCCAATTTCTTTTCCAAGCTCCCAAATAAGTTCTTTTGTTGATAATCTTCTTTTGCCATTTTCATAAAGTTTATTCAAAAACTCCTGAGTTTTTTCTTCAATGATAAGGCCATAATTTTCTGCCGGAATGAAAACATTTCCTAGTCTATGGATATCCATCTCATGCAGTATAGTATCGTTAAAATCGAACCAGCCATTATAGTAGGGCCTCCATATCCTAGCAAGATCGTGATCTACCGTCCCTACAGTAGTTATGATGACATGAAAGAACTTTCTGCGTATTAGTTCCTTTATTAATCCTCTCGTACCAGTAGCTATTATGCATGCAGGAAAAGACAAGAAATTAGTACTTTCGGGATCATTAATCATATCAAGTAGAATCTCAGCAGCTTCCGCCAATTTTCTTGCTGTAAATCCGCCCATAGTCCTCATCTGAATTATAAGCTCAGATATTGTCATATTCTTATGAATAATGAGATCTTTTACAGGGAGTAACTTTTTAATTAGTTCATCTCGTTTCATATTGATCACTTAATGAAAAATTTGAAATTCAGTTATAGAAGATTAGGCTATAAATATACAGTTTGATAATGGTGAGATTATGCACAGAGCAGAACTCTTTCGTTCCGCCCCGAAAAGCGAACAAGGAATGCCGGAATCTAGGGATAGAAAAAGTTGTAGCGAACCAAGATTAATAGAACTTCCAAGATGTACAGCTTGCGGGAAGGTAATTCACCCAACAGATCGTGGTGCAATAGCTATTCTCTGTCCCAACTGCGGAAAAGGTATAATTGTTAGATGTTCAGATTGTAGAACTATAGGCAATATTGCTAAATGTCCAATATGTGGATATGAATTTCCATAAAGGTGAGAAAAATGGCTACAAAAAATGCATTACTAATGGAAGTCATTCCAGATGACCCGGAGAAAGATCCAAATGAAATTTTCGAAAAAATAAAAGAAATTCTTCCTTCGGATGTCGAGGTTAAAGATTATAAGATAGAACCCTTCGTGTATGGGCTCAAAAAGATAAAGTTACTACTAGTAATACCAGAAGTTGAAGGTAAATCTGATGAGATCCAAAAAACAATTGAGACGATACCCGGGGTTTCTGCGGAGATAATTTCATTAACAAGGCTTTGATATCAGAAGCGCATTTATAAACAAATCTTCCTAATTATTTTATGTAGTAAAGGGGAAAGGCATAGCCAGGATGGGGGGCTCGGGGTCCCCCTGGAGACATTATCGTCTCCACCGCAAATCCTCGATATGGCGGGTCCGCAAGCCTCTGGAGGGAGTAATCGGTCTCGTCCGAACCGATGCAGAAGCAATGATCTCCCGCACCCTCTGGGGCAGGGGTATGTCTACAGTTCCCTGTCGGAGGACAGGGGGCTGTAGACCCGCCACTTGGCGGCGGCGAACTGGCTTAGGCCCGGAAGGGAGCAAGCCTAAGCTGGTACCTCTGTGCTCGGGGGCTAAGCGGGAGTTAGCGGATGCATCGGGGCTGGGCGAGATTCGGTTATTCCTGAAGGAGGTGGGCTATGCCCCCCAAATTATCTTTTTGAAGGAATTATTATGTTAGATGACGAACTAGCTGAAAGTATTTTGGCTATGAAAGAAATTAAAGGAAAAGAGTTCGTGAAACTTGCTGTTATGATTCCCCGTGAGATTTTTGATTTATTACTTGATCTAGCTAGTCATTATGGAAGTATAGACTCCGCTATTAGCAGATCTATTAAAAGAATGCATGAAGAAGTGTTTAAGCTTCCCAAAAAATCAATTCGTAAAGTTATGACTGTCGAGGAGGCATTAAAGCGAGATATTTTAAACGAACTAAAGGGAATAATACGGAATCTCGAAAGAAGAATTAAAGAGGTTAACAGAGAAATTCAAAGAGTTCAGAAAGTTAGTGCTATGGTCTCTCCAATTACGAGTAAAGAAATAATGCAGCATGATAGAAAAATCGAACATAAAATAGAAATGCCTGATTTAATTGTAGCTGGTGAGCAGAAAATTATTGCACCATTAGAAACCAGAAAGAAAATTGAAGACGCGATCGAGGATGTTCTTGTAGTTGCAATTGCGGAAGATCTTCTAAAAGAGGAGGATTCTAATAAAGAGTAATTTCGTTAAGCAATAATAAATAGGGGCTCCTATGCGGGAAAAAGTACTACATAACTGGTATAAAAAGGTAATCTACACAAAAGAAGATTGGCAAATTCTAAGAAAAAAGAGAGCCAAAGCTACGAAAATCATCGAATTATTATTACAAGAAGGGATTCGGAGTTATGTTTTTGGATCGGTAGCAAGGGGCGATGTGCATCCTAAAAGCGATATCGACATTGTAATATTTAACATGATTAGCCCTTTCAAACTTGAATACATTATTGAACAAAATTTTAAGAAAATCTACGCTCGTGAAATCGTCCAAGCCACACCAAAACATAGTGTAAAGGGGCATATCTACATCGATCAGGAGACTGTAATAACTTTTCCATTAACACCATTCACAAATCTCGAGTACGAATTTTACAGATTTGGCGGGATTATAAAATATCCAGAGATCAAAGATGAAAGGAAGAGAGCCCTTGGAATCGATAAGCGTTTAGTATTAATAATTCCCAGAGAATGGGGGCATGAGGAAGAATCTATTATTGGCCGAGAAACCGAAATTGCGAAACTTATGAATCTGTCGTTAAATATCATTAAAGAACGTATAAGAGTCCTTACAAGGCGTGATAAAATAGGGAGAACAGGTGTGTTTATAAAGTTGCAATTAGATCCTGAAGGTTCCTTCGATACAATGTTTAAGAAATTAATAGATAAAAATCCGGCAGTCAAACGGATGTTAAGGAAAAGAGGTCTATTATAATTACCCCCTAGCACCTGCAGCAACGATCTTAATGACGTCTCTATCTTTTAGTTGGTAATCCTCTGCAAGTTTCTTCTTTGTTCTTGCGTCTATTGCATATAAGAATGTCTTCTCCAAATCTGAATGAATTAGTCCTGCAAACTTTCTCGCCGTAGTTCCTCGTCTTACTAAAAATACATCTGGAAGAATATTTCCTTTCTTATCGCTTAACTTATTTATATCTTCAACGGGATATACTGCAATCATTTGGCCGATCTCAAAAATTGCTTTATTAATTGCCTTCTGAACTCCAGTACCGCCCCATTTTTCCATTAACTCTCTAATTTTATCAAATAATTTCTTTTCTCTACCTGACAATTTATTAGGTTCAAGAATTTCAAAAGTTTTAGACCCTCGTATATATTTAATAATCCCTTTCTCGGAGTATTTTATTAAAGCAAGTTCTGCAAGCGCCGCAGCGGGTATTGCGTTTATATTTGCCTCTAACATTCGTTTATAGTTTTCCTCTGCAAACGGCATATCGATTTTATTTGCTACAACAAGAATTGGTTTAGCAATTCGCCGTAATTCCTTTACAAAGTTAAATAGTTCCTCCTCACTCCAAGTTGTTGGTCTATCTACATTTAGGTCTAACTTCTCCAGAGCTTTTTTTATGTGATCTAATCTAATTGAAAGCCCAGAGAGCTTTGATGTCAATTCATCGATTAAATTAGCTCTTTCAGATTCAACACGTCTTGAAAAACGATTCCAATCTTTTGATATTATTTGAAACATCCATCTCGAGATTTCTACCTCAAGAAAAGAAACATCCTTGAGAGGATCATACATTCCAGGTCTACCTAACGGTCGTCCTTCTTCGTCATGAGCACCAGAAGCATCAACTATGTGTAATAGAACATCAGCCTGTCTTAGATCATCTAAAAATTTATTTCCTAAACCTCTTCCTTTCCAAGCATCAGGAACCAATCCTGCAACGTCTATCATTTTAACAGGAATATGCCTTATGCCATCGATACATAAGGAATTCCTAGGATCATCTTTAACATTAAACTCCCTACATACACATTCCTGAGTAGCAAAAGCAGTACCGAAATTAGGGTTTATCGTCGTAAATGGATAATCTGCTACCTTAGCATTAGATGCTGTAGCAGCATTAAAGAAAGTTGTTTTTCCAGCATTGGGTTTTCCCACTACACCAAGAATCATATAAACACCTATCTTAGGTTATTTAGAGTCTATCAGTAATATATGCAATAGATCACTCTATCTTATGCGAATCAAAAAATAATATCCTTAAAAGAGTTATAACATATTGTACTATTTGATAGTTACTTACGGGAAACAAAAATGAGTAAAGAGCTTTTTGAAGTAATCTTTTCCCTAAAGCTTGCTGAAAAAAAAGTTTTGAAGATGATAAATAGTGCCCGGAAAGAGGAAAAGAGAGCATATAACCATATGATCAATGCTCTTTCCGACGGTGATAGAGATTCAGCAAAGGATTATGCACGTCAATTACTTATGTCACGAAAACAAAGACGAGCACTAAGGAAGTATCTTAATAAAATAAAATCAACAAGAATAGAGCTGGAGAAAGCAAGCATATCAGGGGAGCTGAAGCGAGCCATAATTTCTGCGGCAAAAATTTTATCAAAAACGGTAAATGATTTAGATGGACTTCGTGTAGATGCCGCACTTAGTAAGATTCGAGAGATTGGTGAAATAACTGGAACGTTGGAAGAAGAAACACTTGATGAAGTTGTTGGTAGCGAAAAAATAGACGAGATTCTAAAACAAGCAGAAATAGCCTCAGTAGAGAAGGTTAAAGAACTATTACCAGAACTACCAGAAGAGCTCGAAGAGGAAGACGAAGAACTAGAAGATACGGGTGAGATTGAAAGTGAAGAAAAATCTTGAGGAAGCAAAAAAAGCTTTTGGACGCAAATTGAGAGAAGCCATAGAACAAGAAGAAAAAAAGTATATTAATGAATTGAAAGAGTCTCTACTACGCATAGAGAGAGATCTAGAAAAAAGAAAATTGCTGAACAAACGAGTGTTGGAAATACTTTCGATAACTAGAGAGCGATTAGGATTACCTCCAAAAATAGGATCACAAGGTATCGCTGAGAAAGCATTCAAACAGTTTGAGGCCGATGTGCTTCTAATAATAGGAAAAGAAGATTTGATACACATCGAAGAACTTGCTAGAACTCTTAGAAACAATGGTTGGATTTTTCATCAAAAAACGCTGAAAAAAGCAATAAAAGATTTAGTAAAAAATAAAATTATAATAAAAGAGGCTGATTTTCTTTCTTCAAAACAGATTATAAATACAAAAATATCTAGGAAATTAATTTCATTCCTTAGATTACATAAAGAAACTGACTTAAAAACTATTAGTGAAAAGCTAGGAATACAGAAAAAACTATTAGATACACTAATTAAGGAACTATTTAAGGCAGGAATTATCGTAAAACAAAAAGATAAAATTTACTTGGCATGATCTTTCTTTTTCTTCCTTATATAAACAATATCCCCAAGAGTTATTTTATCCTGCTTAGATTTTGATTTCAGTAAGTCGGCGGGTGTAGAGAGTTCTTCCAACTCGATATTTTTTAGTAATTTAATACCTAATTTTCTCTCAAGTTTCCGTATCACACGATCAGAGGGACGTATTTTCTCTTTTTCTAGTTTTCTAATATAGCTAGCTGGCTCTCCAATCATTTGAGCCAATTCTTCCTGCTTTAATCCAGCGCGTTCTCGGGCTTTTCTTATAACTAGACCATAATTTTCTACAAGTTCCCATTCAAGTTCTGGTATTTTTCTTTTTTTTGAAAATTGTGATCGCTTTAGGATTCTTTTATTCGTTTTAGGCATGTTTACTGGTGTTCCATATTTTGAACATTTTTCGCATAGAATCATAATTGCCCCTTCGACTTCGTAATACTTGGGCTTTTTAACCGGAGCACCACAAATTTCGCAGTAATATTCCCTAGACTGAACCATTTATAAAACCTACAAAGAAACGCTATAAATAAAATAATTAACCTATAACTAATAAAATAAAAATGGATATGAAAAGATAATGTTCAAAAGATTCAGCTTATTATTCAAAATATTTACAGAGAGTGCTCCAGTTGAAATTCATCGTAATAGGACCATATCATTCAGGAAAGACATCGTTTATTCGTATAGCAACCCGTGGACAAAGTATATCAATAAACAGATCTGGTACAACAATATCTTATGATTTTGGTAGATCTTATTTCTTAGACATAAGAGTTGACATCTATGGAACGCCTGGAGAAGAGCGCTTTGGGTTCATGCGTGAGATAGTTTCAATCGGTGCAGATGGTGTTTTCCTTATAATTGATAGTACAGATAAAAGTAAGGATAAAGATGTATATGAACTATGGAAACTTTATAATAAGATCCTGAAAGAAGTCCCTCTTCTTGTTCTAGCGAACAAACAAGATTTGCCTAATGCTAGGTGTGCTGAGGATTTAATAGAAGATATGAAATTTCTAGCGGAGACGCCTATTATTGAAACAAGTATGGTTACTGGATATGGTGTGTTTAAGGCCCTAAACATGATGGTTTATTTAGCGCTAGCTAATTTATATCCCGTATTAATTTTTCTTAAGAAAACAAGAACCTTCAGAGCCGCTTCGATTTTATCCGGGTTATCGACCTCAGATATCGCAAAAATTGCGCGCTACTTAGAAATAAGAGGATTAATTAATGTTCGATGGTCTGAAAAGAAGATTATGATTCCCCAAAATGTTGTAGAGGTGCTTCAAGGAATTAAGTATATCAAGGATCGAAGTATGAGCCTAAAGGACATGCTAAAGAAGGCTAATAAGGTGAAAGAGTTTGTCAAAAGAGCAGGCTTCTATTGAAAGACGAGGGTATCAAATTAAAACAGTCATGGCAATCTTGAAAGCCAAAAGAGAGAATAAGAACATAATAGTAGAACTAGACGCTGGTATGGGAAAGCGCGTTATTTCTATGCTTTTAGCTAAGCATATAGATAAAAATGAAAGAATTCTTATAATAACACCAACACAAGCCTCTGTAAAAGATACTAAAGAAGCTTTTAATAAATTTAAAAAAAAGCTTGGAATAAGAGAAGATGAGATAGGAATTCTACATGGGGGAATTCCTCAGAAAGTAAGAATTTTCTTGCTTAAGAAAAGGATTCTAATATGTACTCCTATTTCGTTATTACATGTTCTAGAAAAAAATCCGAAGGCCATAGAAAATTTTAACTTTATAATCATCAACGAGGTAGATAAGACTATTAGAAGAGCCGCTGAACTGCCGATGTATGAAGAAAGTAGGCCAGATAATGTTAACTATGAAGACTTTAATATTACTGCTGAAATGTACGGTGACACAAGGGCAGTATATCCATGGAATATGCTAAGGAGATATTTTCCCAAAAAAGCTTGTATAATCGGTATGAGTGGAACATTAAGGGACTCACATGTAATTAAAAGGAGAAATCAAATAACATATTCAAAAGAGCTTATTACGATTGCTGAAGCAATTTTTCCAAAAAATAAACCACTAGAAATAATATCTATGGATTTTCTCCTAGAAAGAACCGATGCTCATAGGTATATAATAAGGAATTTAACTCGAGTTAAACCAGTCTATGTTTATGATGATCTAATGAAAGAAATACTAGATACACTAACAAATGAAATTGAAGTGGCATTTAAGAAGTTGGCTAAAAAATATGAAGAAATGCTAAAGGAGCAAGAAATAGATCTTATTGAAGCAGCATTACCACTTATACCTTCTGATGACAACCTAAAGAGGAAAATTTTAAGATTGGCTCTTGTAAGAAAATTCCTAACCGCGAGCATACCCGATCATTATTCTAAGTTTTTGAGAAAACCCATGATTCAAAGTATACTCAGAAAAAGACTCAACAAGGAACTCTCTGAGATAATACCTAAATTTTCGACAAAAATAGAGAAAATCTTAGAAATCGTAAAAGAATGGATTTCTCTTGGTAAAAAAATTGTAATTTTAACTTCGTATATTGTTACGGCTAAAAAAATCCAAGAAAGACTTAAGAATAACAAACTAGAGACCGTTTATCTTATAACTGGTAAAACCATGGGCAAGAATAAAATCATTCATAAATTCAGAGAGAACTCATGCCCTGCGATTCTTATTATGACACCTGTGGGTGAGCGGGACATAGATCTCCCAGAAGCGGATCTTGTATTGGTCCATGACGTAGTAAATACTGTTAAAACAATGTATCAACGATTTAAGAGAGGTAGGCGCTCCTTTGTACTAATCCTAGTTTATAAAGATACTTTTGAAGAAATAAAAGTAAAAAAATTGTTAGATCGAATGCAAAAGCTTTATCCATGGTCAATATCAATAGAAATCTAAGATACTTGTAAGGAGCGTTTTTAATTTGGTAAATTACACTAAAGAAGATATATCCTTTGTAAAAAATATCCTTGTGGATTTATTATCAACACCAACACCATCTGGGCATGAGGAACCTGGAGTAGATC
>JAGGXM010000112.1 GCA_021163045.1 Thermoproteota archaeon
GAGCTGGACTTGCATGACACCTTAGTAGTAATTGTTGGATCCAAGAAAAGAGACAAAAATACAAGATTCCCAACTAGATATTATGAATTCTATAGAGATCTACATGAGCTAGTATATACGAGCGATTTGGTCATTACTACGGCAGGGAAAACCACAATCGATGAATGTTTAGTTTATGGTACACCCTTTATAGCAATTCCAATTAAAGATCATTATGAGCAGGAACGAAATGCGATTAAATATGGTTTCAAGTACGAAGATCTCTTAAGACTAAATGAATTAATACCCAGAAAACTTTATGGAAATAAACCTACGAAAATTAATAATCAGCTAGATATGGCCGTTAAGGAAATAAACAGCTTTCTAATGGATCAAGGTATTTGAATAAAAAGCTTATTTCGTATCTTTCCATCCTTGTCGTACTTGTTCTGCTTTGAGAATGATTACTTTATAGCACAGACTATGAGTGCCCTGTAAACGATTAGAATAATATCCGCAGACGGCATCCCGCAAGAGATCCTCGTAGTACCCAGAAATCCCCTCCAATGCACTATTAACTAATGTAGCGAAAGTTATCGGGAGACAGAGATCTCTGTTGCTGTATCCACCATCCTTTTTATGATCCAAGACGATTCCAGCGCGGGTATCGGTGAGGATATGCGATTAATTTTTATCCATTCATTGATGATATCTATATTAGGCATCAATGTCTTTCCCTTAAGTATAACCTTCCGTTAATCAAAGACACCGATGCCTCATTAGTGTTGCGCATGTATCTTCTTGAAAAGTTGCAGGAGAAAAGAATACGTCTAAACAACATCGTTAGATTAGCGATCTAGAATCTATTGGGGCCTAAGGGGTGGAAGCATGAATAAAGAAGAAATTTTAAAAAGGATACGAGAGAACAGGAAAAAAATAAGAAGTTTTGGCGTTAAAAAGATGGGGATTTTCGGCTCTGCGGTAAGGGGTGAAATGACTGATAGGAGTGATATTGATTTTGTTGTGGAATTTGAGAGAGGCAAAGCGACATTTAAGAATGTTTGTGGTCTTATTGATTTCCTTGAGGAGCTTTTTGGCAGAAAAGTTGATATTCTAACTCCTGATGGAATCGATTCCATAAGAATAAAGCACGTTAGGGAGGAGATAAAGAGGGTGATCGAATATGTTTAAGCGAAGCGACAAAGAGTTTTTAATGGACATGCTCATTGCCTGCGAGAAAATAATGAGATACACGAAAGTTTTAATCGAGAGGATATTACTCCCAGCAATCGGAAACATAAAATTTTTAGGGGGACAGAAAAGTAGAGGTGCGGGTAAAGTGAATATCCAAGTAGACTTTTAGTCAATATAATAAAATTTTCTGAGCATATCGTGCATACTAGAGACAAATTCTAGGATTTAATTTAATTATATGATACTACTGATTAGAAAATTCAATAAATAATTAATATAAAGTCTCGGCATCTCTATATGTCGCGAGATATTAAATAGATTATTTACCTATAATTTTTTTAAATTTTTTTCGAATATTATTCTCTTAATACATTAGATTTTGTTAAATTCGCTTACTCTTGTAGCCAGATGGATATAACCTGAGCTACTTCCTCTGCACGTTTAAGTATTGTGTTAAGAGTCACATAGTCCGACGATAGTAAAGTCTCTACGAAATTCATCATTTTTTTCACCATATACGGAATTACAATAAGATTTTCCGGGATTGTAGCCCAGGGGTAGTTTTTTCGCCATGCACTTCTTATCTCACCTAGGAAAATCTTAAACATATGATATACAATATCTAGGGGTTCCGCCTCGGCACCGAAATTAATATGCGCCTTAGATAGCTTAGAAGCTTCTTCCCTATATCGTTTAACAATCTGTTTGAGTGTATTCATATCAAGGGATCCGCTCTTTTTAACGTGCATCTCTTTTAAGCTGTTAAGGACGATATCGAAGAACTCTTTAGCATAGCCTTCCTGCGGAATTAATTCTGCTTTAACCTCATAGCTAGATACAAATAGGGATTTTAAGCTTTTCAGAATTTTTTCAAGTATGCCTCTTTCCGGAACTTCATAGAAGTTTGGAGTCAGTACATGTATGATTTTTTCCCCACGAGAGCCAAATAAATTTACACCTCTCATTTTGAATTCGTTAATTGTATTTTCTAAAAGGTCAAATTCAGAAATTTCTGCACCCTTTGTTTTTATAATTCTAGCGAAAGTGCCAACATTCCATATATAGACAATATGAAGCTCATCAAAGACTTCTAGATGCTTCTTTATTTCAATGTACTGATCCTCTCGTAAAGACCCTAAGGAAGGTAAATTTAAGTTAGTATCAACAACGATATCTATATTCCTCCCAATTTTATCAACAATTGCTTTTAATGAACGGAAAATATCAATTGGTTCTATTGGGGCATATAAGAATCTATTAATTCTTGCAGAGCTTTTAATAAAATGGCCTTCATCTTCTAAAACAGTATAAATTTGCAAAGGCCAACGTACACCTTTTTCTGCGGGTATGAACATTCCTTCTTTATATGAGTAAGTACCCTCATAGAAATCTTCAGGAGTAGTGACTTTTGTCATTATATAGAAAGCATCTGGGTTTGAGAAATTCATATCCAATAAGACGACATTTCTACCTTTTTTGTATAATAATGAACTAAGAATCAATGATATGGGAGTTCGTCCGCTTCCTCCCTTTCCTCCCATGAAAATGTATGCACGTGTTTTTTCCAATAATATCACCTACTTACTTAAATCTATTAAATCTACAAGCATTTGGAGATATCTTAATATCCTAAAAATTGCACAAATTATTGCTAAAAAGATGATAAATATAATGATTGAAAAATACATAATAATACCAATATCAATCATTGGGCTTATGATCGGATTCCCATTTTTAGCGATCGTTGATGCAAAGAAACTAAGAATTAAACCTGTAATATCAATTCGAGCCAACTCTGGAATTATCACTATTGCAGTGCTGGCAAAGTTATATAGTATTAATTTTCTGATGAGATCATTGACGAAGGCAAGAACCGTATCAATTACACTTACTTTCTCTCTTTTTCTTGTAGATGGAAGTCTAAGAGCGCCTTGCGTTTTCTTTTGTAAATAGACTAACATTAAAATACTGCTCAAGATTAGGGAAATCGTTTTTCTTAGCAGGTAGAAGAAATCTAATAGAAGGCTATCTGAGGAATACACGTGACTTAAGAAGAGACTAGCGAAATATATGCTAGATACTGCTGTTATTATTGCTATGAATGCTGGAAACAAAATCACTTTTCCAATTTTTCTATAATCTAAATAATACCATGCAAGTATAATGTCATTTAGGATTACATATGTGAAGAGCGGAACGATAATTAACGTTATTATTAATGTTACTGATAGCTCTGATGAGTTATGTATTGAGAGCTTTATTAGCGAAGCAGTCATAGTTAAATATATCGCTATGTAGAGAATCATTGTGTGTAAAATGGCCCTTCGTTTCTGTCTGATAAAGAATTTACTACAAGTATTCTTGAATTCATTAGCAATAGGTGGGAGTATTATATCAATTACTAGGAGTGTTATAATCAGGTAAAAAAGAGGCGTCATCCAATAATTGAGTATTGAAGGTATCGCTATGAAGCTGTAGATCTTTAAAAAGTATACTCCAAGAGCAATTACCAATAAAAGCATCGATCTATAATTTAGCTTAATTTTACAGCTAGTCTCTTTATTTGCGAGCTCCTCGTGGTATTGTAGAATTTTTCCACCAAGTAACGTAGAAGTTATAACTTTCTTCGGAATAGAGTATATTAAAATGCCTGTAAGAATCATTAAGTATATTGCTGTCAGTAATGCAATCGTAGGAAAATCCAGCTTCCCTGTGAGATATAATACTATTATCGGTACAAAATACAGAAAGATTAATGCTAGAAGGACGCCTCTGGCGAAGCCGTAGAACTCCAAGATCTGTGAATTGAACTTCTCACGTTCAGCCCTTAGGTTCTCCAGGAGGCCCAAAGAATCACCTTGAAACGAAAAGTATTGTATTACCAAGAAATATATCGAAAAATAGTGAATCCGTGTTTAAAAATATAACTCTAATATGTACGATGGAATTATCTTTGGATGTATACTCTAAATTTAACAGATTTATAGTTATTCCAAGAAGTATATTACTAATAGATCTTTAATTTAAAGATTCCAATTTCCCCTGTAATTCTTTCGTAATACATTAAATTTTAGAATAAAAGCCATTTTACTCGGATAAATTGCATGTTTCCTAGAATCACAGACACGAGATAGTTTTATTACTTTAATATCTGCTTCTTTTAAAGCAAAGGTCCAAAAAGTATCTTTAAGTAACTTTCGAAAAAATTTTTCATTATGCAAATGGATCAATATAGGGAAAATTCTTTAGCAGACAAAATTTCAAAGCGAGAGTTTTTGATCTTAACAAGTTTCTTAAACTCTTCGATATTCTTAAGCTTGTGAATTTTTTTATCTTCTGTTAGTAATATCTCACAACTCTTAATTGCTGTAGCTGTTATTATCGTGTCTATATAGTCACTTAGAAATTTTCTAATCAAAAAACCTATTTGAAGGGTATCGTAACTACTGAAAGGATCTATTATTTCAATTCTTTCGTCGTTCTGAATGGTCTTAAGACCATCCATAACATCCTGAGCATTGATTATATTCTTAACTACAAATTTGCTACCTTTTGCAGCAAGTTCAAATAACGTAATATTAGAAATAAACACTTGATGTTCTCGTATGATCTTTCGTAAAAATATTCTATCTAGTTCTTTAATACCAATTCCAATAAGAGGTAATAGATATGTTGTGTCTAGTAATATTTTCATTCCTCTAATCTCCTAGATAAACTTTCCCTGAACTCATGAAATTCCTTTGAATCTATAATTATTTTCGGCTTTTTCTCGAGTAATTCTTCGATGGACTTTATAGGCTCTATAATTAACTTGTCTTTCTTAACGCTAAATATCACTTTTTTACCAGGTTTGAGACCCAATTTCTCTCTAATTTTCTTGGGAACGAATAATTCACCTTTAGAACCCACTTTTCCTTCGACTTGCATTCAAGTCACCAGAAATAAATAAATTATCTGAAATATTTAAATTATTCGGAAAATAAAAATTTTCGGGCTTTGAGAAAGTTAGTATATCCCCAATAATTCGCTGTATATTACTTTTCCCTTGATTTCATAGGCCAACCAACCATATGTCAGGATTATCTCATAATAGTGTTATGTTATAAGTTAGAAGAATGAGCCTCCACCAACATAGAAGAGAGGTTTTAGTTGTTTTTGTAGAGATATAGAAAATATATTTAAGAGCATTCTTAAAAACTGTGCCATATATTCAAATTTAGAACTTCTGATAGATTGAAATCACAAATATTAGAAACGAAAACTAAAGAAAATGCTATTCGATTCAAATCAAGCATGTGAATAAACACACATTAATGAATATAAGGCTAAAATAGAAATTCCGTTACTTCTCGAATCTCGAACATATTAATAGAATATCTGAATGTTTGTACGTCAAAAATTCTAATTTCCTTGCTTGGAAATAAGCTCTTGATAGTCTCTATTACATATTCTATCGTTTCTTTAATGAATATTATATGATCGTCGAGTTTTCTAAAGGGATATAATAAATCTATAACCGTGGAAACAAAAATACCATCGTTAGAAAAAGCGAGGTAAATGCGTGATGCTATACTAATTAGATGTATTTCCCCTCCAATAAGGAAACTACACCCCTCTTGCATAATAATCTTATATCCCATATCTTGAATCTTCTTATACAATTCAGGATCGTACGGACATGAGACATGCGTGAGATATCCATCAGCATCCCTTTCTAAGAGACGACCAACAATAATAATGATAAATGGCCTACCCTCTGCTAAGTGCATGAGAAATCACCTTAAATACTGGTTATTTTCCATATTGCTTTTGCAATCCTCTTAGCAGTCTCCTTGTAGTTCCAAGGCATTCTCAATCTCTTGTTAATCTCGATTTGAATTGCAATGAGATCCTTTTGACTATGATGACGAACAGTAAAACCTCCAGTATATTTTCTGTCGACTACAACACTAAAGCCTTCTTTCTTAAGATTCTCTCTAAATTCCTCCAGTAGATCTTCTCTATTTTTTACTGTTGCTCCATAATTAGTGCCTAACTCAATATCATATTTTTCTTTAGCACTCATTCCGTGAATATCTATAAGAATTTCTGCCTGTTTGCTTCCCATATTTTCGATTATCCTATGATATTCCTTTGCTATTCTTCGATTATAGTAATCAATAGCGCTATTAAGATCTACTCTCGATCTGTGTATTTTAGCTAAAACAGCGGAAGGTATCAATTGCTGATTGCTCATCCAATAAATCTCTGTAATTATTTCTCTAGAAAGCACATAGGTTTCTTCATCGCTCTCAGCATTTTCTACTGATAGCATCTTTAGGGGACAATAATAACCTCCATGGGGCGCTGTTATAATGATTGAACTGTTTCCCTTCAATACACTAAAGAATCTATCATGCTGAAAGTATGTCATTTTTTTGTTAACTACATAAGCCTCCTCAAATAACATTGTTCTTAAAGCAATTCCAATTGGTTTACCGTTATATTCATAAAGTTTAACATCAATTTTTCGTATAAGTGGGAAATTTTCTATTATCTTTGCCTTTGTTCTGGTAATTTTGTAGTTAGCAGATAGCTCTATATTATCTATCTTTCGCTCAATATTTGCATTTACCCCGAGATAGATTTCTCCTATAACGCCAGATTCGCTATTATTTTCTTGGATCATGTAGGGAAGTCCATGATAATATAAGGCATATGGAGAGCAAATGCCTCTTATCTTTGGATATTTTTCTAACCCACCCCAGCCCCTATGAATATCTCCATCTGGTGTTATATAGCTGGATAATAGAGTCCCATATACGAAGAGACCTTGTGAAAAGAATTCAATATTCAATTTATCTGAGAGATCTAATGGATCTGAAATTTGTGCTATTTCAAGTATTTTAGGTGTTACTAATATCTCATTATCGTCTAATCTAGCAAGTATATCTGGATGCTTAGAGGTCACAATACATGCAGGAAATCTATTATTTCCATTGCGTATAACAGCAACTTTAAATTTCCTATAGACTTCTTCATTCACAATTATAGCGGGTATATCTTTCCATTTATTGATTACACCAATTTTCAAGTTATTCACCTCCATAGTAGAAGTAATATTGTTCGGTAAATATTAGAATTAGGTTCGGTAAAATGCCAAGAAAACCTCGAGAAAAAAGAATCAGAGAAATCCTTATGTGTATGTATTTACAAGGCTCAATAACTAGAAAAAAACTGCAAAATTACTTGAAAATTTCTAAATCTTGGTTAAGCGAATTAGTAAAAGAGCTTCGGAATCGTGGGTTAATTTCTATAGAGAAGCGAAATAGGCATGAGATTCTATATATAACAGAAGAAGGGCAGGAACTACTATCTAGACAAAAAGGTTCCAGCCAAACTACTATTATTAAAATTATAGAGCGCGAACTTAGGAAAGCCGGAATAGATTTTGAAAAAGCAAATTTGAATGGGATAGATTTCAATTTTAAGATAGCCTTAGAGAGAAGAACCATATTAATAAAAATAATTGAGGGCTTTATGATTCCAAATGCTCCTGAGGATCTAGAAGAGCTAAGGAGCGTCCTTAATTTAATTTTATCATCAAAAAAAAGAACGCAGGAGATAGAAACATCGAAAATTGAGATCATTCTATCGAGACTCGTCGACCAAAAAGGGCTTCTATCACGCATAATTAATTTTGCAGAGCGCACAGACGATACAGTTATATTGATAATATGTGGAACAAATCCAAAAAACTGGCCTGAAGATATATCCCAGAAAATAAATGAACTGGGAAAAATCTGCAGAAGATTCATACTTGTACATGCGAAAGAGTCTCTTATTTCACTGTTGAATCAAATCCCAAGAAATCTTACGATAGTTCATTCTGGTGACGTTTCTATAAGAGAAATTATCGACAAGATATTTAAAACAATAGAGGTAAAATGATCCTACCGATTTCAGCTGTTTTACTTTTGCAAAGCAAGCATTGCATGATACTTCCGTAGTACCGTTCAAATATAAAAAGAAATAAAATTTGTAGTTTCAGGATTTCCTTCTTTCTCTCGCCCTATTTCCATCAGGTGGTGGCGGTGGTGCCCTTCCATCAGGTGGTGGC
>JAGGXM010000103.1 GCA_021163045.1 Thermoproteota archaeon
GCAATAAGCGGCGAAGCTATGGAAGCTAATGATGTCAAGGTGTTAACAAGGAGATAGCCTTTCCCTCGCTTGGTTTTTGGCAAACTGTCTGCAACTATCGCGTTTAAAGCCGGTTGATACAAAAGGGCCAGGTTACTAATTAACGTTGCTATCAATACTACTTGAAAATTTGAAGCATAAGCATAGATCAGATAATCAAAAACCACTACATATGTTAGAAGAATTATTATTTTCCTACGTCCCACTTTATCGGTTAGGTAGCCACCAGGAATCCTCATCAGTGCTAATGTAATAGTGCCAGCGAACGATATCAGAGCTATCTGAAAAGGTGTGATATGTAGCTCCTTTAAGAAAGCTTGAAAATAAATCCAGCATGCGCTTTGAAAAGGTATCCATACTGTCCAGCTAATTATCATGGCAATAACGTTTCTCCAGTATATTCTTTCCACGGATGATTCATTTTGATCATCAAGCATCAAAATCACAGTCTTTCGGAAATCGAATTAATATTTTTATTCCTAGAGGTTCTTATTAAATCAAACTAATGAAGAAAACCATAATGGTGGGCTTGTTCTCAAAATGATTAATACTTGTCGTCTTTATAGCTTTATGCCTCACATCGACATGATCACCGTCTAGCACCACGAACATGGACAAGAGAACTCGAGAACCAGAAGGAAAAAATATGCCCAGATTCGACCCTGTCCAAACCAAATACCCGACTAATACCGTGGAATAAAAATGAATCTATAAGATGCCTACTTCGCAGAGCCTAGCCAGATTAAATATCAAGCCCCACAAAACTATTGTTGTCTCACAACTTTCCCAAGACCTATTAGTAAGGTACGGTAAAGCCCTAGATTTAAACGAGGAGTAAGCTGACTCGACAAGACTCCGCAAATGCTTGTTTCTTTTAAGCCTCTCATAATTCCAGTTAGCAATATACCTGAGAGTCCCCGGTTTAGGTTCGAGCTTACCTTCCCTAGCCGGAATATGAACGTCTATTCCAGCATCTTTAAGCTTTCTTATGAGGGGCTCAGAGTCATATAGTTTGTCAGCTATGAACCTATTAAAGATTTCTGCAGAGATAATGTCTGGTAAGTGACCGTTTTCGAACGCTTTTAATTCTCCCGTCGAACTCGGTGTGGCTGTTACCTCAAATATCATGTCTATTTCTGGCGTATAAGACATTACTACTCTAACGAACTTCTTTCTAGGTCGCTTCTTCTTTCTCCTTCGCTTTCTTCTACTTCTTCGTCTCCTTCCCCTCCTCCTCTTTCTCTTGAATGTCTCTAGTCTCCACTCGTAGTATTGTGTGCCCCTACCCTTCTTTACGCCGCTTCCATCAGCAATCACTGTTAACGCTTTTATTCCCATTCGTTTGTAGACTAGATAAAAAGTCTCTCTTAGCAATCTATGAGCTATTGAAGCTAGCTTCTTTCTCCATCTGTAAATAGATTTTACTGAAGGCATTTGCCTTAGACCTAGCTTCTTATAGATTGCTTTAAGCTCCATCTCCTTATAGCCTCGTTCCGGCGTGAGATGGTATAGTTCAAGGTAAAGTAATATGGCTATCCTAGCTGGTAATGGGTATCCTTTTCGGCCTAATTTATTGGTGTACATGGGCAGTTTCTTTTTCGCCAGCTTGAATCCTTTCCAAAAAATTAATATTGGTGGTACGCCTTTAACTATCATTGAGGCGGCCTTGGGAGTTTTTTGGGGTTCTGTAATACATAAGTGCTACTGCCTATTTAAGGCCGCCGATGACTTTTTTGATTTCATAGAGAAGACGGTCAGGAGTCTAAAGAAAGATAATTATGAGAACAAGCCCTAAGGTTAGAAATTCTTAAATACGACGCAAAAATAGATTATTTAAAGTTCTTTGAATTTGTTTAATGTATTTATTCTGTAGTGTTAAGTTATGTACAATGTTATTATTGGTTTAGATCTGGCTGGTAGTGAAAATAGACAATCTGGATTTTGTCTTATTCAAGATAATGAGATAATAGATTACGGCATTTTGTTCACAGATAAACAAATTATTTCCTTTATTGGTGAGAAAAACCCTGATTTAATCGCGATAGATGCTCCGTTCAACTTGCCTAAAAAGGGCAACTTTAGAGATTGCGACTTATTAATGAAAGAAATAGGGCTACATCCTTTTCCCCCTACCATGTCTGGCATGCGTCTACTCGTAGAAAGAGTCAACAGGCTACTGAAAATATTTAGGGAAAAAAACATAGAGGCTATAGAGGTGTTTCCAGCTGGTGCAATTAGGTTTCTAGGATTTAAAAGAAAACCAAAAAGTATAACTGAGCGTGTAAAGTACTTGCGAGAAATCATAAGTTTCATTGGACTTAAAAGCAGAAGATACATAGGTAGAATTAGACCCGATGAATTTGATGCAATAATATGTGCGATTACTGGATACGCCTATGCCACACAAAACTACATTGAAATCACAGGGGAAGAATGCACAGTTATTTTCCCTATTGAAATGACTAAATGGTACAAGTAGACTTATATTTTGTTTTTGATAATATACAAAAATATGTATATTATCTTGAATAAATTAAATTGTGAGTAACTTGAAACTTCCAAGAACAAGCGAAGTTATTAAGGATCTCATATAC
>JAGGXM010000106.1 GCA_021163045.1 Thermoproteota archaeon
TCTATATATGTTTCTATGTAAACGTCGATTAGCTCAGCATTCTTTTCAGCGCGTCCTTCATCAATTTTTAGGTTTAACTCTCTTTCTAAGTATTCTTTCCAAATGTTAAATTCCCTCTGTGCTGTTGATACTGCATCGGAGGCATGAGCGACATTTATTCCTCCATATATACCAAAACGCCCTCTTATGCTGAGGGGATCCTTTTCCAGCGCCTTTTGAACCATAGTAGGACCAAGAATTTCTCTAATCTTTTTTACATCATCTTCTTTACCATTGATTATCGTAAGTATAATTGGTGCACTTGTTGTATAATTTAAGAGCCAATTAAAGAAGAATTTACCCTTATGTTCAACATAATGATAATCAGCCAAGAATTCTCTGCTCGGTTCAAACTCTTTAAAGGTGAGGAATCGAATATGAGGTAGTTTCTTTTTCAGAATTTTTAGGACTCTAGCACCGATATAACGTCTTATTACAGCATCCGGTTTTAAGAAAAATACTAGATTTACTTCATTCTCCGACATTTATGCATCACCCAGCAGATCTCTCAAATATTAATTCTATTATTAGGTTAAGTCCTGAAATAAAAAAGAGAATATAAATGAGATGTTAATAGATTATAAACTTCTAGATATACATCATCAAATCTCTAACCCTAATAAATATTTCTGGTTTATCAGTAATCACTCCCAAGACTCCTAAACGAATTAACTTCCGCATATCTTCTTCCTTATTTACAGTCCATACTATCATATCCATGCCTGATTCTTTGACCTTATGATAGAGCTCTTCTGTAAAATCTTCGATATTTGGTAGAATATAGTTTGTTTTAGCTTTTTTAGCCCTTATAATTAAATCATCAGGAATATACCATAGGAGAAGCCCTGTTTTTATATTAGGATTTAGCTCCTTAACTCTCTGAATTTCACCATCATAAAATGATGTTACAATAACGTTATGGATCATATTATGTTTTTCTATCTCTCTTACTACTAGCTCAGCCATATCCATTTCTTTAATCTCAACATCGATCATTCCACGGTCGCCAACAAGTCGAAAAACCTCATCCAATGTGGGTATTTTTTCTCCGGCATCTATATCCAGCTTCTTTATCTCCGAAAGCGTATAATCACTTACAAATCCGCTTCCACCAGTCACACTATCAACTAATGCATCATGTAAAACTACTAATTTTTTGTCTTTCGTTGGATGAACATCAAGTTCTATTCCGTCAGCACCCATTTCTAGAGCTAATTGAAAGCTTTTAAGTGAATTCTCAGCAGCGACTTCAGATGCACCTCTATGCGCGATACAAAGCGGACGTTTGCTAAACATATTTTATCACCTTCATTTCTTAACCTCGCCACTTTTCACCCCAAACATGCATACCAATGCAATAATTAAGTATATCGTTGAAAGCCAGAACATTATATTAATTCCTACAAGATCGAATATCATACCAGCAATGACAGGTCCAGCTATTGCTGCAAATTGCGAGAAAAAGTAGTATAACCCAGTATATGCTCCTAATTTTACATTTCCGGCAATTTCCCAAACAATTGTTATTGAATTTATGTTTATCATTGCCCAGAATATTCCGCCTAATCCTAGGATATAACTCAGAATTGTAATGTTATTTACTAGAGCTGAAACAATCAGTACGAATATCAAGCCAGCAATTCCTATTATTATTGTATTTCTTCTACCAATTCTATCAGCAAGATAACCTGCGGGAACTGCAAAAATTACAAATGTTAACGCGAAAATTGTAAGAGCTCTAGAGGCAATATAATCTGGAACCCCAAGAACATTTTCGCCATATAGTGTAAACCAAGTCTCAATTACATTATATGAAAAGAACCAGAATAGTATTGCGAAGAGAATAAATAAGCCGCTTTTATCAGGGTTACTTAAAACTTCCTTGAACGCATTGATTATGTTTACTTTTTCTTTTTCAGCTAATTCTGCCATTTCTTTTTTTTCTCTGATTTTTAATATCAATATAGCTAATGCAAGTATCATTAAAACAGATGTTGTTGCAAATGTCGCTAATCGACCATAATACTCGTAGATATAGGATCCTACAAAGAAGGCATAAATTGCCCCAATACCGCCCATAAGATTAATTACACCGTTAGCCCGACTTCTATGTTTCGACGGGATAAGATCAGGCATTAATGCAACTACTGGTGCTCTGTATATTGCCATCGATACATTAAATAATGTAATGATCCCGATAATGAGCAATAAATCATTAATCGTTGGAATTATACTAAAGAAAATCGCCGCAAGAGGTATACCGATCATTATATAGGGCATTCTCCTTCCAAACCTAGTCCAAGTCTTATCAGATCTTGCTCCGATCCATGGTTGCAAAGTAATCGCAGCAATATTATCTAGGACCATTATTATTCCAATGAACGTTTTCATCCAAGTACCAATAAGAGCATACCAACTTGGGCTATTTTTGATAATCTCCTCAAGCATTGGTGGAACATATGAGTTATAAACGGACCATGTTATTCCTGTAGTGAAAAATCCAAACCCAATTAAAAACGTGAGTGCCCAGTCTAGTTTATCATTACTTTCATCCACTTAAGAAACACCCATGAAAATTAGTTCAAGAAACCATAACTATTTTGTAATAAAAATTCTTCATATAGAGTACTCGATATTCGCTAACGAGGCTTTTTAGAATTAATCGTTTTTAAATGCTAATTAACTGCTATTTTGTTATTTCTAAACATTCTGAACATCTTAGCTTCCTTCTTTCATTTAAAGA
>JAGGXM010000045.1 GCA_021163045.1 Thermoproteota archaeon
CTACAGGTTATACTAGAATTCAATAATGGGGATATTAGAGTAACAACAGATTGGGAGTCCGAAAAATCGATTATGGGCATGTGGATCACAAGTAAATTAATGAGGTTAGCCAAGCATAACAAGTATATTATATTGAAAAATTATGTATCCTATCTGAATAACAAATATTTTCTCGTTGCAGAGATACCTTCAGAAAAATATGCTGGTAGTGCTTTAGGACTGCTTAGGAGGATTTCATCTATCATAGAAAGGCAGGTCTTCGTTACTGTAGAAGATTTAGGCCGAGGTGTTCTAAAAAGTACGCTTAAGCTTTATAACAACTATAAATTATAGGCTAAAATTTAAAAAGATGAAGATCTTCCACAGCTCTAAAATTAAAGCTCTAATCTGACAAGCGGAAAATCGTTTATATCCTCACTTTATTTTAAATCCATATTTCAGATAGAATTCTAGGGGACCAGATGGATTTTCCTCGGACTTTTTTCGTGCAAAGGTCTCAATTGCCTTAAATCCTCTTGCTCTGAGATCTTTTATCAAATGTTTGAGTATAACACTACCAAATCCCTTTCTACGCAATCTTCTTTCAACAATATAAAGGCAAGCTATAAAAATAGCACCTTCGTCTAGCGTCTCTGATTTGTAATCCCTAATACGTGGGAAGAACCTTGCGGGAGCATATTGTACGAAACCAACCGAAGAGCCATCAAAGAGAATTATATACCCACATTTTCCAAAATCATCTAAAGTTCTTATGATCCACTCTCGCTTTTTATATTTCATTTCTGGCGATATGCTACTAGGGCTAAAAGGACCACTAGTCTGCCAATATAGACAATATTTGCATGGTTTAGGAATTTTTTCAAAATTTTTTATAGAAATATCTATAATCTCTAAAGCCATCTTTAACGACCCTTACTTATAACTTTTCTTTATTACTATACCAGAGATATTTTCTTCTAGCCTCTAGGAGATTATTTTCTAAGCCTAAAAATTCTGCAGAACTCTGGATTAGTGTATTTCTATAACGAATGAGTGGCATAATTCTTTCTTCCCAGTTAATATCACGCATAAAATGATGATCTATGATTAACTTCTTTAGGCTCTTCATTGAAATAATTCTCTCAATGTTTTTTATTGCCATATTTAAACTCTGAGTACTATATCTATAGCCGAGCATATAGGTCATAGGTCCATCTAATAATACATAATTTGGTTTCATATTGAGGATGAAGTTCACCTGATCTTCCAGAATAGGCCCTTCAACATCGCTCGTAAATAAGAATCTTTGGTTATTTTCTTCGATCAAAACCTGGATAACATAACCTAGCTTTGAATTTTCACCATGCGGAACAGGTGGTGAGAATCGTATCCGAGTATTCCCAAATACGAATTCGCGATTATCTGCAAAAATAATTTCCTCGGCAAGATCCTGAATTGCTTTCTGAAAAATAGAAGCTCTCTTTCTTTGGCTAAAATTAATGCGGTCTGTTGGATGTTTAATAAAAACAAATTTTCCATCATAGATTTCAAGATTTCTTTTGGGGCTATGATGATCATAATGATAATGCGTAATAATTACCACATCAGCTTTTCTGGAGAAATCGGAGATTTTTTTCCAATCTGCCTCTAGTTTCTCAATCTCAATCGTATGTGGCGGTAGACCATACCTTCGAGGAGCTAAACTGACTGCAGGGTCTATTAAGATAGTAATGTCCTCTGTTTTTACGAAAGTTGCCATACTTCTTGTACCTAGGCTATCAGCACATAAGGGCAGAATTTCCATGGATGTCCCATTTACTTTTAGATTGGATAATAATTATATCTTCTACTATAAAAAATATTTGAACTCATACTTTCATGGTGATAGATATTAACACAAATGAAAATTTTAGGATCCCGCAAAGAAAGGGAACATATCTACTGATAATTAATATTTTAAGGTATATTGAGATAAAAGTAGGAAGCTTAGGTATCGTTAAACTAGAACCGGGGATATACATATATGTAGGTTCTGCTCTTGCTCCTGGTGGCCTTCAAGCTAGAATCCTACGGCACCTTAGAAAAGAGAAAAAAATTCATTGGCATATCGACTATTTATTAGCATCAGATGATGTGAGAATTTTATACATAGCTTACCTTGTCTATCCTAAGAAATTGGAAAGCACTATAACCTCAGAACTCATATCGCTAGGTTTAAAACCTGGTTGGTATCGGTTTGGTTCTACAGATACAAAGGATCCTAGCCATCTTCTACGGCTTCCTAATGAAAGAGATCTTGGGGGTATTCTCAAGATATTAAAAGATAAAGGATGGATTATTAAGCCTACTATCTAGAAAAGGTCTTAAAGACAACTGCATTTTTATGATAATAGGAAAAAATCATAAAAGGAGGATTTCTATGAGGAAAATAAAAGTCGCCTTTGGATTGGATGAGGATGGAAATTTGGCCAATAAACATTATGGAGATTCCGATAAATTTGCTATATATGAGTTCTCCGAGGATGGAACCTATAGATTTATAGAGAACAGAGAAAATAAGGCACGAGATCTAGAAGAAAATCAACATGGAGATCCACGAAAATTTCAAGCTGTAATATCTCAATTAAATGATGTAGATGTGATCGCTGGTTACTGGTTTGGTCCGAATTTTGTCAGGATAAAAAAGAATAGTGATAAACTTCCAATTTTGACAAAAACAAGATCACTTAAAGAAGCTATCACGAAGATTTCTAAGAATTTTGAGAATATATGGCAAGATCTCTCTGAAAAAAGAAGCAAAATAAAGTAAAGAATGGAAAAATTAGAAATTATAGCTTTCGCCAGGTTTGAGAACAACTATTTTAACATCAATACCTCTTTCCTCTATGAATTTTTTTAGTTGCTCTGGGGTTCCCGATAGTACCGGGAATGTCCCGTAATGCATCGGGATTACAATTTCTGGTTTAAGTAATTCTACAGCTTTTGCGGCTTCAAAGGGTCCCATTGTATAATGTCCACCGATTGGAATTAATGCTATGTCTGGTTTGTAAAGCTCATGTATTATCGCCATGTCTCCAAAGACACCAGTATCTCCAGCGTGATATATCGTTTTTTCGTTACCCCGGATTATGATACCTGTAGGAGTTCCTGTTAGTGATGAATGGAATGCTGGAACTAGGTAGGTAATTAGGTTTTCCTCAAGAAATATAGGACCACCGATATTGCCGCCGATAGTTTTCTTTACACCTAGTTGACTTGCTTTATTAGCGATTTCATAGATTCCAACAATAGTAGCATTCGTTTTTTTAGCTATTTCTACAGATTCGCCGAAATGATCTCCATGATCGTGGGTTATAAATATATAATCCGCCTTGGAGATATCCTGAAGTTTAATTGGAGATTTAGGATTAGAGATCCAGGGATCTATATAAAGGATTTTATTATCAAGCAAGATCTCGAATGCAGAATGTCCCAACCATTTAATATAGCCCATAATAATTCACCCTCCTATTAAACATAAAAATATCTTAATCTCTTAACTTTAATGCTATTATGTGCCTAATCAAGAAAAAATTTACTAAAGATATTGTATAC
>JAGGXM010000136.1 GCA_021163045.1 Thermoproteota archaeon
ACCGTAAGAAGACCTCTTTTAATTAATTCATCTATTATTTTATCCTTTTTTTCCAATGGAATTTCTCTTTCTCTAATGATCTTTCTAAGGAACTCAGTTATTTGAAGTGCTTTTGCTTCTTTTCCCTTCTCTGTTAGCGTAATTACTTTGGAACCGTCCTTTCTAATAATTTTTATATATCCTGACCGAAGCAACTTTCCAAGTGCAATATTACCTTCCTGTTTTTCGAAGTGTAATTTATGCATTAGCTGAGCTAATTCCAGCTCTTTTTTACTATGCAAATACAAGAGAAGCTTCTCCTCAGGAAGTAATTCCTTGACATATTTCTGTGCCTTAGGTGTTGATTTAATCACTTTAACTTTCTCTTCAATTCGCTCCGCTAATTTCTTATTACTTAGCCAAAGCGCACCTCTTGAAACTTCTGATAATTTAAGATTCATATCTTTCGCAATTTTCGATTCGTAAGCAGTATCTATGTTAACTCTAGAGAAAAACAAAAGTATCTTTCTTTCATTTTCAGTAAGCATATTTAATAGCTCTTCTAGTTTTTTCTTGTCCATTAGATCACCTTACTAAAAATTCCCAGGAAGGAACTTTAAACTCTCGATTTTAATCTTTCAAAGCGTCCTAACTCATAAAAAGTATTTAACTATTTTAAGAATACCTTAGGATGGCAACGATGCCCTTAAACGTGTTCATAAAAATAGCCCCAATCTCCCCACCGCTCGAAATAAACTCTACTCGTGCACTGATCGATCTTGCCCTTCTTATAAGATACTCCGTAATATCCTTATGAACATGCTCTATATTTGGCATTCCTCCGCAGGCAGAACATATTTTTTGAGCTCTTTCCTCTGCTTTATTTTTCTCAAATTCATCAGCTACGTACATTTCTATAGGATCCATATCGCAACCATCGCAGGTTATTTTTATTATTTCCCCACGCAAATCTTCTGACAATATTAATGTTTCAACCTTTCCTTCATATAAAGCCCGATTTACCTCATTAAAGCCAATAGCCAACATCTCAGGATTTCTTGCTAAGAGACCCATGAGCTTGTCTAATAATTCCTTTTCCTTAGAATATCTGCTTTCTTTGATTAATTCTCTTGCTTCCTCAACAGCTTCTCTAAGGCCTTCTTCACTTAGATATTGTGTTGAAACCTTACCAATAATTTTATTTCTTAAGCGATAATCCAGCTCATCACTAGCTGCCAAAGCATCTTTCGCAAATCCCGGGCCACCAATAATTAAACCCTTAATATCCATATCTAGAAAAACTTTATTGGCCTCATTTGCTACTTTTTTAATAAAATCTTGATATGCAATCTCAATCAATCTTTCGAATCTTCTTGCCGATTGCCCTCCTTTCCTGTGTTTTGGTGGAATATAACTTCTCAATTCCTTTATAACGTAAAGACGAGTACCATCAAGAACACCGAATGTCGCTCCTTCTCGTTCTACAAGAATAATTCCATATTTCTCCTCTTCACCAAGCATCTCTTTTAGTACTGATGTATCAAATCTCGAATCACATAGATACTTCTTAATGGTAACTGGTTTGGGTGGGATTATCTCGTGATATTCCATTCTTCCATCCTGAACAATGCCACAGTAAATTATTAATCCATTTTCAGGTATTTGGCGCCAATACTTTAATCTATTTTGAATACTTGATAGTGCAGCAAGTACGCTTTTTCTCGTTGTTCTAGATTTAATTCTTGACGCTGTAGATAACTCTTGTCTAATTAATTCTGTTATATCGCTAACTGGCGTTCCTGGAGGTATTATTAATGTTACCAATGTCGTAGAGTGACCATCTACTGCAGTTTTTTCGTCTAATTCCTCAATCAGTCTCTTCAAAGTATGCTTCTCAAGCACCTTCTCTCGATGACTTTCTTCTTGCTCAGCATCGTTCATCTTAAGCACTCCATAAAATTAATAGTAAATTCTTAACTAGATTGATATAAAAAGTGATAATATTTAGAGCTGTAGAAAATAGAAAAAATATTAGGATTTCTTAATGACTCTTTCTATATAATATTTAACAGGAAAATCAAAAACTTCTTTTACATTTTTACCGTCCTTAGCTGACGCTTCTATGTAACCAATTAAGTTTAATTTTTTAGCAAGCTCTTCGCCTTCTTCATAGGCAACATTTCTTTGATCTTCGAGATCTTTTTTATTACCTACGAGTAATATTGGAATATCCCCAGCCTGCTCTCTTGTGGCCTTAACCCAAAATGGAATTGCATCAAAAGAATCTCTTCTTGTTATATCAAAAACAGCAAGTGCAACTCTTGCTCCATTAAAGTAGGATGGTAATAATACTTTGAATCGCTCTTGGCCTGCCATATCCCATATTTGGAGAACGATATCCCCAACAGGTGGAATTTTTGTCACACGCGTAATAACATCAACTCCAATTGTCATTTTATAATCAGATTCAAATTTGTCTTCTGCATATCTCCTGCATAGAGAAGTTTTCCCTACTGCATACTGACCTACTACTATAACCTTTAGAACTGCCGCCCTTCGTTTATACAGCCCCATTTGAATCAACCGATTATATCAATAGGATAAAAAGAATATTTTTTTTGAATAATAAAATTTTATGCAAATTCTACAGGTATTGTTTCTCTCCTTTCGACAGCGCCCCTGAACTTTTTAATTCGTTTTTTCATCTCATCAATTGCTTTTAAGAAATGTTCTTTTCTCAAAATCTTAGGATTCTTCTTGATCTCCTCGTCTAATTTCGCTTTGCTACCAACTTTTTCAATAAATTCTCGTAAAGCTTTTATTGCTGCTTCCTTACATACGGCCTCGATTTCTGCACCAGAAAATCCTTCTGTTAATGTTGCAAATTCGCTTGCTAGTTGTTCAAGATCTCCATCTAGGGCCTGAATGTGTTTCTTCATGTGTATCTTAAAGATCTCAACACGAGCTTTCTCATTTGGTAGTGGCACTGATAGAATCCTATCAAATCTTCCAGGTCTTAGTAGTGCAGGATCTAACAGATCAGGCCTATTTGTAGCTGCAATTACTACCACATCATGTAACTCTTCAATTCCATCCATTTCCGTTAGTAATTGAGAAACTATACGTTCCGTAACTCTAGAGTCTCCAATTCCGCTTCCTCTTCTAGGCGCTATTGAATCAATCTCGTCGAAGAAGATAACAACTGGAGCGTATGTTCTAGCTTTTCTAAAGATTTCTCGAATTGCTTTTTCACTTTCACCGACCCATTTTGAAAGGATTTCTGGGCCCCGTACAGCAATGAAATTCGCCCCGCTTTCAGTAGCGACCGCCTTTGCTAATAGGGTTTTTCCGGTTCCCGGAGGCCCATATAGTAGTATTCCCTTCGGTGGTTTGAGCCCAATATAATCAAATAATTCCTTAAACTTAAGCGGCCATTCTACCATTTCCTGTAATCTCTTCTTAGCTTTCTCAAGTCCACCAATATCCGTCCATCGAACGTTAGGAACCTCAACAGCTACTTCTCGAAGACCTGACGGTTTAACTTCTTTCATGGCCTGCTTGAAATCTCCCATTGTAACCTTTAGTTCTTCTAAAATTTTTGGATCCAACTGTTTTTCTTCTAGATTAATCCTAGGTAAAACTCTTCGCAATGCCGACATTGCTGCTTCACGGACTAGTGCTGCTAGGTCTGCACCAGTATATCCATGCGTTACCTCTGCTATTTTATCTAAATCAACATCTTTTTCTAAAGGAACGCCTCTTGTATGAACCCTCAAAATTTCAAGCCTTGCTTCCTTATTTGGCACACCAAATTCTATTTCACGATCAAATCTTCCAGGTCGTCTTAAAGCAGGATCCACAGCATCCGGCCTGTTTGTAGCTCCAATAACTATGACATTACCCCGTCCATGAAGACCATCCATTAATGCCAAAAGTTGTGCAACAACTCTTTTTTCTACTTCGCCAGTTACTTCTCCTCTCTTTGGGGCTAGAGCATCCAATTCGTCAATAAAAATGATTGCTGGAGCATTTTTCTCAGCTTCATCAAAAATATCTCTCAGCTTCTTCTCGCTTTCGCCATACCATTTGCTCATTATTTCTGGGCCATTTATCGAAATGAAATATGCATTACTTTCATTAGCCACAGCCTTTGCTAGTAGGGTTTTTCCGGTTCCCGGAGGCCCATATAGTAGCACCCCTTTTGGCGGATCTATACCGAGTCTTCTGAAAAGCTCAGGATATTTTAATGGCAATTCAACGAGTTCTCTTATTCTTTGTTTTGCATACTCTAGATCACCTATATCCTCCCAGGTTACTCTAGGTACTGCTCCGACCGCTTCTACCGGTCTTTTCTGAACTCTAATTCTCGTTTGCGGAGTTACAACTACTGCATCAGCATTCCTAGGTTTGTAACTTACAACAACAAAAGGAAATGCCTGAGTAAACTGCCTTATTAGAATTTTACTATCAAGTGTAATAGGAATATCTATTAATAATCTTTTTAGGTATTCTGCTAGAGATACTGGCTCGAATTGTATCCTTTCCATAGGTGCAATAAGCACTTCCTCAGCATTCTTTGCGTTAGCCTTCTATACTTCAGCATATTCATCGACGCTAACTCCGGCATTTTCTCTAGTTAGACCATCGACTTGAATTATCCCTAGCGGTGCTGATATGTCCGCTGGCCATGCTTTTGCAGCGGCTTCTCTACTACCTCTAATAATTATGATATCACCTGGCTCTAATCCTAGTTTTTTCATATCGGTTATATGTATTTTGGCGATACCCCTATATGCATCTCTTGTCTCCCGCATTGGCATAACTCGTAGGAATATGCTCTTCCTTTTATGATTCTCTGAAGGCATAAAAAATCCCTTCTATTCTACAGGAATCTCTTTCTTCTTCTCCTTCTTTTCTTTTGTTTCGAATTCTATTTCTAAGACTCCATTATTGTATTTTGCTTTTGCACTATTAGGGTCAACTTTTTCTTGAAGTCGTATCCTCTTGTAATATTTCCTCATGTCTGATTCAGCCCTAACTTCAACTTCGGTCTCTGATGCATTGATTTTGATAGTATCTTTTTTTGCTCCCGGCAGATCTACAACGATTTTTATTTTATCATCCTCTTGGTAGACTGTCGATATTGGCTCCCAGAGCTCCTTTCCTTCCTCTGTTTTCTCTCGTATTATGCCCCTTCGAGGTGGGACATTACCAAATTCTTTTATTATCGGTCGTCCATCAGGACCGATTGTCATTGTAAAACCATAGACGTAAGATTTACCATATTTAGGAAATTCCTTGAAGAGGGGCTCTCTTGGAAAGCTGAAGCCCATCTCGTCCATTTCTTCCATCATTCTCTTTATAGTTTCTCGAAAGCTTCGAAATATTTCATCGAATGGAGATCGCCTTCCAAAAAATTCGCGCATAAAGCGTTCAAATGGATCTTCCCATTCATCTCTTTTTCTTTTCTTTCTATCGTCGTCGCTCATTTTAGATCACCCATCTCTCAATATTTTTTGTTAATAATAGTAAAGCCATATTCTATTATAAAGAATGTTTATTAATTGAAATTTATTTATTATTTCAGAATCAATTTTTTTTAACTCTAAGTCATAATATACTGACTCAAATGGTATATAAATTTTATTGCCCTCGAAGAACCTTTCTCATATCTGCGCTGCCCCGCAAAATGCCGACTTCAGTTATTATTCCAGATATGTATTTGCTAGGAGTTATATCAAAAACGGGATTACGAGTCTTTGCTTTTTTAGGGGCGATTCTCACCCGATTCATCTTATTATCTTTATCTATACCCCGCACATAGATGATTTCGTCGCCAGATCGTTCCTCAATCGGAATTTTTTCTCCAGAATCCAATTGTCTATCGAATGTTGATAGTGGTGCAGCAACATAGAAAGGTATTCCATTTTCCTTTGCAATTACTGCTAGCTTGTATGTTCCAATCTTATTCGCAACATCACCATTTAACGCAATTCTATCTGCACCTACTATTACAATATTTATTTCTCCTTTCCACATAAAGAATCCTGCCGCATTGTCAGAGATTAGATAATAGGGTATTTCTTCCATTTCTAATTCCCATGCGGTTAATCTCGCGCCTTGAAGCCATGGTCTCGTCTCATCCACGTAAACAACGAATTTCTTACCCTCATAATATGCTGTTCTTATAGGTGCTAAAGCTGTGCCAATATCTACTGCTGCAAGAGCTCCAGCATTACAATGTGTAAGAACTCCAGAATTATCTCGTATTAACTTTGCTCCGAACTCACCTATTTTTTTGTTAGCTTCGACTTCTCTATTTGCAATTGCTTCTGCTTTTTTCATCAGTTCATATTTTATCTCTTGTTTCTTTCGCTTCTCATTATGCAATTTTATTGCTTCTTGGAGCATCTCTTCTGTTGCATTGAATAGATTCACTGCTGTTGGCCTAGTTTTTCTTAGGATTTCTATTTTTTCTTTTAACGCTTGAATAAAATCTTTGGATTCCAAAGTCTCTATTGCTGCCTGATATACACCATACGCTGCTGTTGCACCGATTGTCGGAGCACCTCGAACGATCATCTCTTTAATAGCCATAGCCGTATCTAGATATGTCTGACTTGTAAATATTTCGAACTTCCAGGGAAGCTTCCTTTGATCGATCATTTTTACAATTCCACGATCTGCGTTTTCAAGCCAAACGGCTCGTATGTCTAAAGTTTTTCCCTCAACTTTTACTTTCATAGGAATTACCTTTCTTAGGACTTTAGGGAATAATATAACAGTAAAAAATAATTTAATTACTTTTCCCACCAATTACCAGAAAGTATCTCCTTCTCAGACTGATTGCCTAGGATATAGAAACTTCTTCGTTCCCCATTTACCAAGCCGGATACAAAATCAATTACTATATAGTGATCCTCATTTATGAGCTTCTGGAAGATGGCTCTTGTTTTCATCCGCCAGTCCATAGCATCATTCATACTCTTATTCTTAATTACGTTTAAATCTCCAGGAATTTCTACGAGAATCACCTTATCTTTGAGATTTAAATTTAAATCGTCAATGATCCTATAGTTATTCCTCTGTTTTGTTTTATTTATTATTGGCAAATTAGCTGATAGAAGCTCCTCTATTTGTGGCGGTTTTTCGCCATTTAATCGATTAGCTACTCTTTTGGATCTTATCCACCAATCGACATAAAAACGATCGGAAGGCAAGCCTTTATTTATTGCATCCTGCATTATACCATAAAAATTTGTATGGAACTCCTTACATGTTACTCCTAATTTATTAAAATTAAGATACGCATTCCTGCTCAATAAAGGATCAAACGTCCATTTTATCAGATCCAAATTTAGCTTTATTGCGTGTTCTCTCTGCTTAAGCTTGAGAAAATATCCAATGTTTTTTCCCCAAAATTCAGGTACAACACCTAGCTGATGACTATGAAGAAATAATTTTCCTTTGTTAATTCCAATAAACCCAACGACAAAACCAACAGATTTATCAAAATATTTTGCAATATAGACAGAGCCCCCAGCATGTTTCATCGCTATTATTATTCTATACGGAACAACCTCGATATCCTGCATACCCCATGCTTTTTTCTGGATCTCCTCTATTATATGAAATTCCTCTGGTTTTTTTGGCTCTATTATTGTGATAGCGTCCATGATTACTCACCATAACAAAATGTGCTTTATTTAAATTCATAAAAAATCCATTATAGAAAGATAGTGTTTGTTTTGGAATGGTAATCGTTATGAGCTTAGCAGATATCCTTGGATTGTTTTTGGGCATTTTTGGACTTCTGGTACTGATATCTTTACTTCTGTTATGGAAGTGGGAACGCCTTAGAAAATACAAGATATGGCTTAAAATTCGTTGGAGAATGGGGATGTCCTTATTTAAGCATTTTTATTATGATGCAAAGTTCTATATTAAATTGAGATCTCTAATAAAAACAATAATAATCATTGGTGTTGCATTAGGTTTTCTATTATTAATAGTCTTTTCAGTTATACTCTTGTATAATACCTACATAGCAACAACTTTTTCGCTTCCTGTTATAGAATTGAAATTGTCTACTACGACAAAGAATTTTAATATATTTTGGATTGTTAGCTCCGTTGGAGGGGTTCTCATGTCTATTTTCTTAAAACCAAAATTAGAAAAATTTGCTGATAAGGTAAATGCCAAACCTCGTATGATTTATATTTTTGGCTCAAATGACCTAGTTAAGAGGCTAATTAATAGTTTTGTGGAGTTAGGCCTAGGTACAATGGTGGCTTTAATAGCTGATAAAAATCATTATTGGATTCAAGAATTAAGTAAAAGTGTTGATTTGCTAATTTTAGAAAACCAAGAAGAATTGCGATTTCCAACGATATATGAAAAAATTAAGTTCAAAAATGCTCTAAAAGTCATTACACTACTCGATGATCCGGAGTTAAATCAGCATGTTATACTTAATGTGCGTCGGTGCAATCCCGAAGCTGAAATTATTGTGCTATCGAGAAATAAACCTCCCATCCTAGATCTTACAGGCCAAAAGCTTCCTAACATCTTCGTAATCGAAGATATTGACTCCTTAAGTCGCGAAATTATTCGACAAATAGCTCTCGGATTCGTATATGCCCCAGTAATAGAAGCAATAGTCCCTCCAGAATACCTAGGTAAAAATCCAAAAGCCATAGAAGAAGACTTCTCTGGAAAATTAAAAGTTG
The DNA here is from genome assembly GCA_021163045.1 of Thermoproteota archaeon. Lineage (GTDB taxonomy): Archaea > Asgardarchaeota > Njordarchaeia > Njordarchaeales > Njordarchaeaceae > Njordarchaeum > Njordarchaeum guaymasense. Next base: position 8,709 of record JAGGXM010000136.1, read on the forward strand.
TAGGTGTTAAAAGAAATAATAATATAGGCATGTTCAAGACATTAAAATCAGGAGATAAAATTCTTTTATATCTAGTAGATAGACGCGTTTTACGTGAGTTTATACATTTGATTCCTCAAATTGAAGAGAAGGAAGAATCCGCTATAGAAGCTGTTAAAGAGGTTCCACCATCTACCACAGAATCTGCTGAAGTCCAGACTTCGATAGAAAAACCTGAATCGGAGAAAGAAGAAAAATCTACAAGTTCGCTTCTTGAAAGGTTTAAGAAAAATACTGACTAAAGTTCGATCAAATTAGCTGAAACATTAATTTCATCCTTCTTCTCTATTTTTATTTTTATTACTGCTGCGTATCCATTAGCTGCTGGTCCTGCATTTATGATTAAAGACTCGCCGAGTCTATATATTCCCCTCGATTCATGGATATGTGCTGTTAAAATAAGTCTTGGTTGGTATGTTTCAATGAATTCTCTAAGTTTCTTACTTCCAACATGACGACCAAACCGGACTTTATCGAGTGTCTTATATGGTGGTACATGCGTCACTAATACAAATCGTCTAAAATCTATTGCAGAGAATTCTCGAAGGATCCTCTCTATTTCATTTTCATCCAACTCGATTGGTGTTGAAAAAGGTGTTTTATTTGAGCCCCCAATGCCTCCAAATATTAAAGACCTATCTTCTTCTATTTTCATGTGCAGATTTACTATATCCTCTGAGACCTTGGCATTTAGTGCATCCCGAGGATCGCAGTTACCCGGGACAAAATAGATTTTCCTGTTTGTTATTCTACTTAGATCTAGTAGTATCGATTTGAATTCCTCAATTGTTCCAAAGTTGGTAACATCTCCAACAAAAATTATGAGATCCGCACCAATTTCCTTCGTTTTATTGGAGATTTTTTCAATCATTCCTCTATGACCATGCAAGTCGCTTACTTGAAGTATTATCAACTAAATTCACCCTAGCAAGTTATAGACCTTAACATAATTAATCTAAAAGAAGAATTGAGTTTCTTAATTCTTATGGAATTTTAAATACATTTTTGTAGAAAAGTAATATTTAGTATTATTGGGTTATCATTTAATTTGATTCTTATTTTCGACTTAAAGATCTCTTGGGTGATTATAATGGTTAAAATAAGGGAACCCTATGTTGCAGGCCAATTTTATCCTGCTGACCCCGACGAACTCAAAAAAATGATCGAATGGTCTTTTGTTTCAAAATTTGGACCAGGTACGTTGCCTTCAGACATTCCTGCTCCAAAACGTACGATTATTGCCGCGCAGGTTCCGCATGCCGGATACATATATTCGGGTCCAGCTGCAGCGCATGTATATTACTCACTCTATAATGATGGGAAGCCAGATAGTATCATTATTATTGGTCCCAATCATACCGGATTTGGAGCACCAGTTTCAGTATATGCAAAAGGTGCTTGGAAAACACCATTGGGTATCGTTAATATTGACGAAGACTTGGCTAAGGAATTAATTAGCCATGAACCGTTTACTGAAGATTATTTTGCTCACGAAACAGAACATAGTATCGAAGTTCAACTACCATTTTTACAATACATCTGGGGCTCTGATTTCAAATTTGTTCCCATAACGTTAATGGATCAAACGCTACCTACTATTAAAAAAATTGCAGATATCCTTCTAAAGATAATTAATCGTGATAGAAAGGATATCCTAATTCTTGCTAGTAGTGATATGAGTCATTATCATCCATATAATGAAGCCATTAATATAGATAAAATGGGCCTCAATGCAATAGAAAACTACGATATCGACGGCTTATATGACCTTGTGTTAAATAAGGGATTATCTATGTGCGGATTTGGTGGCGTGGCAATAGCTATGATTATTGCTAAAAGTCTTGGAGCAACGCCCTTCACCCTTAAATATTACACTTCTGGAGACATCTCTGGCGACCGAGGTTGGGTTGTTGGATATGCTGCAGTAATCTTTAGTCGGGGATTAATCATAAAGAAAGAAGAAGCCGAGGCTATTAAAGAAGCTTACCCCGCAGCAGGGACTTAAATCCGCTGTTAGAAAGAATTCCTTTTATTCTCTTTTTTGCCTTATGCTAGAATCAGATAAGTTTTTAATTCTCATTAGCTAGTATGCAAAGATAAGTCCAATGACTAGAATAAATAGTGATATTCGTGATAGTAGACGAAATAACCTTCAGATTTGCTGGTTTATCGGATATCTCAGCAATAAGAGAAATAGAAAGAAAATCATTCTCTATACCATACTCTCTCGGCTTTTTAAAGCGCTTATTATCAACGCCACAGCACTTTACTATTGTCGCCATATATAAAGAAAAAATTATCGGCTATGTGATCTGTAGATTAGAATCTGTTGGTAAAGGTCATATCATCTCACTTGCTGTGGATCCAGAATTCCGTGGTCGTGGTATTGGAACAAAATTAATGACAAGGGCTATAGAGATTCTTAAAGCAAAACGCTGTACTTACATCTACCTTGAAGTTAGAAAAAGCAACTACGTAGCTATTAACCTATATAAAAAGTTAGGATTTAAAATTGCTGGCCACATACCGTTATATTATTCCGATGGTGAAGATGCATATATTATGGTGCTTAATTTCCGACTTAGTATCCCATTTGATTTCTCGAATTTTTTCTAGATAATTTTTCTGCTCACGCTCTTCACAAATTATCCACCATGGAATGTGGGTATAATCTTTATTTCTTTCTCATCTTCTAGGACTTCATTCAGCTTTCCCAATGATAAATAATCTCTACCGTCAATCATAATCAGTAGATAAGGGCGTACTTTTGTCTTATTTTTAAAAATGAAATCCCACAAATTATACCTATCTGCAATGTCCTTGAGTATATCTACCACTCTTCTTCCTTTAGTCTTGACCTCTATTTCTTTGGCATCAGCACGTATAGCAAGCTCGCCCTTTAAAATCACTTTTCCCATTTTTTTCTCACCTTATTCTTAATTTCATCTAATAATAGTGGATATTAATTGATGCATAGTAGGGGTCTCACAGTCTTACTCTCAAGTTCTTCCTTTACAAATTCATATTTTCCTCCATAGCCAAAATAGAATACTATTGATGATGAAAGAT
>JAGGXM010000183.1 GCA_021163045.1 Thermoproteota archaeon
CTCTAATAGATTCTTTTTTTACCAAATTTAATACTATAAAATAAGGATTTTTTGTTTTACTCATTATACTTAGAAATTAACTGCTATCCCTTTTTTCACCCAAAGATAATAAAATATAGAAGAATTAGTCCTGACAATAGCATAGGAATTGGTAGTGCTGGTAGAGCTGTTTTTTTCTCTCGAGATTCCGAAATTTTAATCGATACAATAATTGTTGCAAATGCGCCGATTACCGTCATGATGGCGACGTAAATCATTGCGCTGAAACTGAAATATGCCTGTGAATAACTTATCGCTAATGAATAAAAGAAAATATCCCCAAGCCCCAAAATCATTAACGACGTCTGTTTTTCCTTTTTAGCAAATTCTGCCCCGATTTCTTTCTCTTTTTCCTCTAAGGCAATATTTATTTCTTCAGATAGCTTTTTAAGAGGGCCATAGAATACTGTAAATAGATCATAGAGACCAAATCCAAGCATTAAAAATAGTGGTGTTAATTTCCCTGTATACATTCCTAAGATTGCACCAGCCCAAGTTCCAGTAACTAGTAGAAGAGGATTTCTAATTTTTCTAAACCTGTTATGGGAAAGAGCTAGAATCGCTAATAGAAAAAAAACCAGAAATGTACCATCTGATATTATGTTAAAGATAAATACAAGCGACTCAAGAGAGATATTTACTTGTAGAGCAGATACAAATAGAGCCATGATTATAAGAAACCAAATTGGGATAACCATTGATGCCGTACTACCGCACGCTAGACCCAAAAGGAACATTTGAAGTATCATTAAAACATTAAGTCTCCGATGCTTTAGGAGAAAGTATATTATTACTGAGAAAATTCCAGTTATCAATAGATAGAATAACAAATTATAGAGTGCCGCAATTTCTCCTATTGAACTTTCTCGCCAGATAGCTCCTTCTTCGCTTGGCTCTATAAACATAGCAAGCGAATATGCTGAAAGTATAGAGATTAATACGGTTGCTGTTATTACAAGGGACATCTTTATTAATTGTTTTTCTTTATTCTTTGAGTAAAGGATTATTGCTGGCAACCAATTTAGAAACCTTTGATTTTCCTCATCAGACAGAAAAGACACCTCGGTGATTTTATGGAGACTCTCAATAAGTTAGCTAATTCTAGAAAAAGTAAAGCCATTAAACTATTAAAAAAGTATGATTTCGACTCTTGGTTGATAATTTCCTCAGGTAATGACCCCAACCTTGAGTATCTTCTTTGTACTAGACCATACAGCACTACTGTAGCTCTATTGACAAGAGATGAATTAATTGTTTTAGGTAGTAGTTTAGAGAAGAGTATTATTTCCATGCCTCATGTGGATACGGTCATGACATACTATGGCACAAAAGAGCTTATCTCAAAACTAATTGATTTAATCGGACGTGCTTCTCTTGAAAAAGTACTAATTAATAATGCTCCACTACTGAAATCTAGTCATGCTGCAAAGATTCTTAGTAGCCATGAAAAGCTTTTGAAATCAATAGGTATGCTATATGGTACTAATTTCTCTGACTCGCATAATTTTGTTTTCAAACTACGTAGTACAAAAACAAATGAAGAACTTTTAGCCTTAGAATCCGCTGTAAAGTATACAATAGAAATAATAGAGGACATCTTCGAGAATAAAGTTAAAATCGGAGTTTCAGAAAGAGAAATTGCTGCTGAATTTTATCGAGAATTTTTCTTGCGGGGAACGCCTGCATTTGATGTCATTGTAGCTTTTGGCGAACACTCTGCCAATCCTCATCATACAGTATCCGATAAAAAACTTCGTTTAGGAGAAATTGGATATGTAGATGTGGGTCTAAAATATGACTTTATGTGTTCTGATATAACGCGAGTTTTCTTCACAAGCAATGCACCAAAAGATGCAAAAGCAGTCTATAGTACAGTAAAAAATGCTCAAGATGGAAGTATCGCTATAATAAAAGCGGGTGTTAAAGCTCGAGATGCTGATAAAAGAGCTCGAGAGATCATTAAGGAGAACGGATATGATGATAAACTCTTTTCCCATGGTCTTGGCCACCCAATCGGTGTAGAGGTTCACGATGTTGGACCTATCTTGAGTTTCCTCGCATCACCAACAGCAGTATTAGATGAAAACATGGCTGTTACAGTAGAACCTGCACTTTACTTTGAAGGAAAATATGGAATTAGAATCGAAGACGATATTATTGTTCTTTCAAATGGAGTAAAACGTTTAGCTCGCTCTCCTGAGGAGCCCTACGTAATATCATAAAAAATTCTTAGTCGTCGCATAGCGACTACGCATACATATGGCTTTTTATAATACCGCCACTCTAGCCCAGGGAAAATTTTTCAAGACTGTTAAGTTTCCCAAGTGACTATATAGGATCTCAGCCGGAGAGGTTATTTTAATATTTGAGGCGTCTGTTGCAATGTGAAGTTTCAGCGTTATTAAAAGCACCACTAATATCGCCTTATCTTGCAAAGAACTGACATCTCATGGCGAAAAATAAAAAGGAAAAATACATCAATAAAAATAACTGTATAATCTGTAAAGGAGATTAAAATTAATGGCTCTTCCCCTATTGATTGTTGCTAAATATATATCAAATATTTACCGGGCATCTCTCTGGACGCCTTAAACCCGCTCTTACTACCTTCTCAAGCCAGTCCCTGCCACTATTGTGGTAGTAGGCAA
>JAGGXM010000073.1 GCA_021163045.1 Thermoproteota archaeon
AGAGATCCTACAGCCTATCGCTTGGGAAACTTAACAATCTTGTAAAAAGTCTTCCCTGGGCTAGAGCGGCGGTATTATAAAAAGCCATATGTATGCGTAGTCGCTATGCGACGACTAAGAATTTTTTAATTGACTAAGAGACTTTAAATCATTCTTTCAACGAATTATTCTTCTTGATTATAGCTAAATAAGTTAAGTCATTAGAAATTGTTTTTTATTCTGTAATAACTAAAATAATACTATGTCAAATATAGTGCAATCATGCATTTTGGGGCGATTAGGCATGGAACTTTCAGGAAAAAATGCCTTAATTACGGGTGCGAGTAGGGGGATTGGAAAAACTATAGCTCTAACTTTAGCTAAAAACGGAGTAAATGTTGCTATTAACTTTCTTAAAAATAAGGAATTAGCAGAGAGTGTGGCTAAAAAAGCAAGGGCTTATGGTGTAAAAGCGGAGATATATAAAGCAGATGTTTCAATTTTTGAAGAAGTTACATCTATGATTGAGAGAATCATATCTGATTTTGGAAGTATAGAGATTCTTATAAATAATGCGGGAATAATTCCTAAAAATTATTCTGTCACGGATATACCGATCCAAGAATGGCAGAAAATAATAAGTGTTAACCTTACTGGAAGCTTTAATGTAATAAAGGCTGTAGTGCCTTATATGATAAAACAGAAGGAAGGCAAGATCGTTAACATGGCTTCTGTGGCCGGAAAAATGGGCGGCACTGTTGGGCCGCATTATGCGGCATCTAAAGCAGGGATTATTGGCATGACATTCTCTTTAGCACAGGAATTATTGAAGTACAACATAACAGTAAATGCTATTGCTCCAGGGCCCATAGAAACAGAAATGATAGCGAATCTTCCTCAAGATGTAAAGATGAAAATATTAAAAAGAGTTCCAATGGGACGATTTGGAAAACCTGAAGAGGTTGCAGAGGCCGTGTTGTTTTTGATTAAATGCGATTTTGTAACAGGAGAAGTTATAGATGTCAATGGCGGATATTATATGGACTAAAAGCAGGTAAGGGACTCCTAATAAATAAAAGGTAAAGAAGGCTATAACTAGACAGCTAGAATAGCTAAATCATAATTTAAAGAGACCAGAGATCGAAGTCAACTCGGAGATTATTTCCGGCTCCGTATTTTTTTCTTTCACTTTATCTATCATATTTTTTAAGGTGGATTTAGGAAATTTTTTTCCTATCACTTTAATAGATTCGAGGGCGGATAAGACCACTTTTGGGCTATCTGCGTCTAGCATTTGCCATAAGAATTCTTCAATTATTCTATTTTGTAATGAATCAGAAAGAGATACTAGAATTGTTCCAAGGAAGGCTCTCTGATCCTCGTCTTCACTTTTTAGTAGTTCTTCAAGAATATCGATAATATACTCTTTTGGAATGGCTTTCATTATTTCTTTAAGTGCCATTAATGCTGCAAAGCGTACGTTTTCATTAGAATCTTTAATTAAGCGTCTTATGACCTCAAACGCAAAATCCTCGCTGAAAGCATTAATTGTACGCCCTAACACTACTGCGGCGAGCCATCTTTGAGCAATATTGTCCGAATTTACAAGCTTTTCTAATAATTCGGTTTTAATTTCTTGTGCTGCCTTATTTATCCAGGCGCTCAGAGAATTGGATAGCTCTAGAGTTTCTTCAGAATCTAATTGTTCTGTAAGAATATCTATTAACCATATTAATCGATCAAGATCAACAACAGAGGGTAGAAATCTAACATTTTTTGCTGCACGAATACGTCCTTTTGAACTCGACTCCGTTAATGCGATTAGTGCTTCGATTGTGGGCGTTAGAGACATAATATGAAACCTCACAAAGCTACTGATTCAAAAATTGAGATCGTATTTTTTATGTTTTCTTACAATTAATAATAAGAATTTTGTTTTGATTCCTTTTATATCACTAAGACTTTTTCTTTTGGCATATATCCTGGTGAGGAAATTGGTATTTAATGTCAAAATTGTCTTTTGCGGAGAAGGTGGCGTTGGAAAATCTTCCATATTACATCGTTTTTTCAATAATGAGTTCATAGAGAATATGAGTCTTACTCGCGGTTTTGGTTTTTATTATAGGATACTAAATTTAGATAGATTTGTAACGAAAATTACATATTGGGATCTTGGTGGGCAAGAACAGTTTGATGAAATGACCAAAAATAGTCAGTTACTTAACAGAACACTTGCAACGGTTTTCGTATTTGATGTGAGTAGAATTAGTACAATAAAAGGAATACATGTATGGTCCAAAATCATCCCTTTAAACAGAGCACCAATTAAAGTGCTAGTAGGTAATAAAATAGACCTTATCAGCAATATTAGTTCAACAGAAAATATTCTTAAACCATTGGCGATAGATCTTGGCGTCCAAAAATATTTTCTTACATCTGCAGCTACCGGCTTTGGTATAAAAGCCTTATTCGAATATATTGATGAAAAAATAGTGAGTTTAATTCGGTCTATTTTATCTGTTTATGAGAGAAAAATGCCATCTAAGGTGATCTCTTGAAAAAAATTAGTGTGAGATGCCCGCTCTGTCGTCAACAATTATTTTTAAATATAGATGAGAGAAAATTACGTCTTGCTCCAGGTGGTATTATTTCGATACCAATAATACATGGTAATAAACCTCATATTCTTCTAGTTTATTTAGATAGAAATGGTTTAATCCGGGGTCGGGAAGTATTTAACACTTTAATTGATATGTCCTATAAGGTACCATTCAGGGATATTATTAAAATCGTCGGGGAGAAAGTTCTAGCCAAAATACTTGCCGCTGGAGTAACATATTCTCCGATTTATGTTCGGCTAAATGAGAAAGTTAGTAAAATACTTCAGGCATTTTTATCTGGAATTTTTCAAGGCGAAATCCTATTGACGGTTGATAAAGCCTCCGCAGAATATACGATAGATATGATCTCAAAGCATTATGATACGATTATCGGAGAAAAATACTTCTTGAAAATAATCAAAGATTGTTTAAAATTAGAATCTGATAAATCAAAGATTTTAAAAATAGCGTCGGAAATCGAAAACTTAAGGCGAAAAGCCAATGATGCTATCGCTTATTTAAGTAAAAGAAAAATGCTTGTTGCGGAACTTGAGGTACAGTTAGGTTTATCAGAGGAAGAATTCAATATAATTAGAAAAATTATTAAAAATAAAAGACCGGATCTAGCTAAGAGAATTATAGATGGCTTTTTGGATCTCATATATTAAAATTTGCACTAATTTGAAGGATTATAATGCAGAAACCTTTATTTCTAAGTTATCCGTAAAGGAATGTTTTATATATTCAAATACAGTTTGATAATTCTCTCATAATATCCATTCCTATGGATAAAATTTAAGTAGAAAAAGATTAATATTCTATCATATC
>JAGGXM010000014.1 GCA_021163045.1 Thermoproteota archaeon
ATGATACAGATGGAGATGGGCTTCTAGACGGTATTGAGCGTATTGTCCCAAGTTATTGGTGGGAAGCCGAAGATTTTGCTTTTGCAGATTTTCAGATTTTAGATCTCGCAAATATGAGTAATGGTAAGGGGATTACACCTCTACCGAATTCCAGCTATTGTAACATCTATGATAGCGATTATTATTACCCTCGGGGTCCATATTCAATTTACGTTCGTGTTGCGAAGTTAAATCTCGGAAACCCGATGACTCACGCAAAACTTAATGTTACGGTAACTATAACTTATCAAGATTCTTCAACGAGAGAGCTTCAAGGAAATGCGGATATTTGGGGAGATTATCCGCGAGGCCGATGGACACCGATTTATTTCAACAATAATAAAGGTGAAAGTTTCTTCTGTCTTGATAATGCAAGCACAATTGCTATCAATATTGTGTTAGGCAGTCCTACAGAGCCTGTAATTCTAGATAAAATTCTTCTATCAAATATTAGATTTAACAGGACTCGCTACTCTTATCAACTATATGACTATGATCCAATTCCCAGAGCTTTAGACCCGATGGATCCAGATACCGATGGCGATCAATACAGAGTCCTCAATGGAACTCTTGCGAATTCTACAGGATATCTAACAGATGGTTTCGAATATAATCTTGGTTTGAGTCCATTTGATTTAGATACGGATAATGATGGTCTTAGGAATGTAACTGTTGGTTTCCCTTATACAGACGATATTGATCCCAATCCAAATAGCTGGGATGCCGATAAAGATGGATTATTCGACTGGATTGAAGATAAAGATGGAAATGGAACGTGGGAACCTGATTTTGGTGAAACTAATTGGTTGGACGCAGATACAGATGATGATGGAGTTATAGATTCAAATGAGGATTGGAACTTAGATGGTCTTAACAACCCCTACGAGACGGATCCTTTGAATAACGATACAGATTTCGATGGACTACTTGATGGATTCGAATATGGTTTCTGGGAACCCCAAAGACCAGAGTATACTGCAAATTGGCCAACGAGAGATCTAACTAATAGAACTACTTATTTAAGTAATCCTCTAGATTGGGATACCGATGGCGACGGTATTCCTGATGGATGGATCGACTTTAATAACAATAGTCAGAAGGATCTAGGTGAATATGAGGATAAAGACTGCGATGGTCTAATATATCTGGGTGATTGGAATAATGGATGTGGTCCTGGTGAGACCAACCCTGGCCGTATTGATACTGATTGGGACGGATTAACAGACTATGAAGAAATATTAATAACACATACAGATCCATTAACGAAAGATCTCCCGGATATCGCCATAATAGAGACAAAAATAATCCCAGAAGAACCAAGTGTTCTTAGAGGCGAAGATATAACGACAATTTCTTTAGAGCTTACTATAAAAAACATAGGTAATGTTGATTCTCCCCCGAACTACTATGAAGGTGCTGCTCTATGGGTTAGGATCTCTGTATTTGAGGTGGAGAATTCAAATCAGAAGAGAATTAGGGTATTTTCCTTATCTTTGAAGAAATTCTCTTCGAATCAAACGAAAGTAATCAATTTTGCGATCTACTTAGGTGCAGGCTACCACAATATAACAGTTAAAATTGATTGCTTTTACCAGAAGTACAATATAATTAATCCTATCGAAGAAAAGGATCTTTCTAATAATCTTCAAAACTTAGAATTAACTATAAAAGGACCTCCAACTGCCTTCGCTAGAGCTGAACCAGTATATGGTGTACTTAACGAAAGTGATATGGTAACAATAAAATTCTATGGCTGGGGAACAGATCCTGATAATAAAATCGCTTGCTATCTGTGGGATTTCAATGCTGATGGCGTTTGGGATTGGAACAGTACGGCATCGGGTAATACTACGTATACATATACCTCTGGTGGCGTCTTTAATGCGAACTTCTGTGTTATAGATGAAGATAACTTTGTTTCATTCACGGTAGTAAAGATTACAATAATAGATCCAAAGCTTGTAGATACTGATGGTGATGGACTTACAGATAGCGAAGAGAGAGATAGAGGTACAAACATTACCAAAGCAGATACTGATGACGATGGACTAAGCGACGGATATGAAGTTTTAATAGGATCGGATCCATTAGATAATGATTCTGATGATGATGGTCTAATAGACTATCTGGAAGATAAACTTATGTATGTCTATAAGCTAGACCCAACAGATAAACCAGATACCGATAAAGATGGTACTATAAATATCCTAGATAGTGATTCAGATAACGATGGCATTTCTGATGGTGATGAAATAACATGCATATATCTATATTATCCTCTTAAGCCGAGTTCTTGGTATGGGAGTAATCCATATTCGAAGGATACTGACCATGACAGACTTTATGACTATGATGAGACCTTTGTTTATAACTCTAGCCCACTTACTGCTGATACTGACATGGATGGACTGAATGATTTTGATGAAATCATGCTTTATGGAACAGATCCCGTGTACTATGACTCTGATTATGATGGTACTCCTGATGGCTATGATATTCAACCACTTGTAGCAGAATACTTTTACTCACCGACAACGGTTTTCTTGCCTGGAATGATAAGATACTCGACAATTGTTCAAGTATTTGGCTTAAAAGGTGAAGCTTGGGAATATGATTCTCTCGGATCGAAGTGGGTGCCTATTTCAGCAGACAATGTAAAGAGCAGTAACATAAATTCTAATGCTGTAATTAATTGGGGTTGGGGAACCTTCGAAGCAGTTAACGCAGCCTTGGTAAACGAAACAGATTTAGGACATTTGGAAAGAACCTCTGGTACAGCACCTAATTACAAGGTAAGGTATACCTATCAAAAATACAATTACAATGTAACCTTTACGAACATGTATGAGGAACTTGTGGACGGATACCATTACTCGTTCTTCCCGATTCTCGTAAATCAAGATTATAACCAGACATTTGTCTTTCAATTTAAGTTATACAATGATATAACATTCGCTTATGGGGGAAGCTATACAGTCTTCGGGTGCATCTACAGTTTATATCGTTATGATGACATTGTCTTTTCAGGTGGTAGAATCTCAAGAATAAATGATTTTCCGCTCTATAAACAATTTACGCCTGCAGTTCATGTCTATGGTGATACTTATAGGATTCTAATTACGCTCCCGGAGGACGTTATGGCTCTACAAAAATTAATTTTATGCATGCAACCAGTTTGGTTTTACCATTATTACTCTGGAGCTGAAAAAATTGAACCAGTATCGTTATCCACAGAGAAAATAACTGGTTTGGCTATTACTGTAAAAACAGCTGATAAAGTTTTAACTATCGGTTTATCGAGTATAGATCAGCTTAATATCTCCCATAATATTCAGCAATACCTCCAACCTTCGTATTATGATAAGAGCGATTCGGAAAAAGCGTACGTCTTAGAATATAAGGAGGGTACTTATCATATCAAGAATATAACCGTTAGGAGATATGTTAGAAAAACCACCAATAACGCTCATATCGTTCTTAAACATTATACAGAGCAAGTTTTATCGTCAACTACAGACATAGATCAAATAGATCAGATCCTACCAAATGAACTGAAAAAACCAAGATATAGTACCTTAATAACACGTTTCAAGAATAAAGTTCTAAGCGCTTTAGCTGCAGCATTGGATGCAAGCTCCGTTATGGTTGAAGAAATGATTAAAGACATGCTAGCTAGCCTACATTATACTTATGATGGTGAGACGTTTCCATTTGAACTCCAATTAGCTATTACGATTGATGGTACTTACCTCGATATATCCGAAGAAATTGTAAAATATAAGATTGGTGTTGCTGAGTCAAAAATCATAGGAAGAGCATCTATCGTACTTACAGTTGTTGTAACAGCAATACAAGTGGGGATACTTGCTTATAAGGCATTACAAACTACAGATAATCATATGAAAATGTATTATGCTGTAAGTGCTTATTTCTTAATGTTAGAAACAGCTATAGAATTCGCCATAGTGTTTGCTTTAGGTCCGGTAGGAATAGCCATTGTTGTGATTTGGGAAGCATTAAAGATAATCTTTCCGCAAATAGAAGAAGGAATTGAATGGCTTAAACGTGCCATAGTAAGCGAATGGGAAGCATTAACTGGGAAGGTTCCCGAGGAATTTGCACGAGAAATATTTAACGGCGCTTGTAATAAAGTATTCTCAATAGTAGAAGAAGCAAAAGGCATCGTTATTCCGATTCTTCCTAAATATTAAATTATTCAATTTTTATTATAGTTATTTTATAGGGGTGATAGACGTAAGAAAATTCGTTATATGCTTTTTTATAATTTTAGCGATTCATACTACTTTCATTTTTCCTAATACCTTAATTTGCTACAGATCTTCTATTCTTGTCTCAAACAGAGAGCTTTCTTTTAATAAAGATGTTGCTTGGAGTCACCTTGAGAACTATTCATATTATTCGCCAATAGTACCAAATAGTACTAATAATGAGCTCTTTCTCCGATATGCTAGAAAATACTTTGAAA
>JAGGXM010000123.1 GCA_021163045.1 Thermoproteota archaeon
ACATCTTCATATGGAGGATATACAGTAACTTCAGTTATAATATTTAGAAAACGTTCAGTAAGGAATAAACCAGCTTTATCCTGAATTGCTATATAAATTGGCCCTAGTTTGTATTTTCCTCGTACAGCACAGCGTACTATATAAGAGAATTCTGTAGATTGATTTGGAGCAATACTTAGTGACATGAAATTTTCTCCCAAGGCCAAGTCTACCGTATCTGGTATTATATCACTTAAAAATAAGTGATCTATTTGAAATGGTGTATTGTTACGAATTTTAAGAGTTACTAGAATGTAGTCCCCAGCAAAACAGCTTGTACGGTCTAATATACGTTCGATTGTTATACTTTCTGATGACAAAATTAATAGAAAATTGAGGAGCGAGAGACTGAAGCTCACTAGAATAAGTAGACCTAGAAAGAAAAAATATGGCGAGAAAACTGTGAGTTTATCAATGTTAGGTAAGAAGATAGATAGCTCGAAACTAAATGTATCCCTGAGAAAAGCATTAAGTGATACGAATCCATAAAAAGAAAGCCCAAGGAGTTCTAAGAAAATCCCCAGTATTAAAAGAAAGCCTCCTCTTTTAGTAAGCAATTAAGTCACCTATTTCGGGGCCTTTACACTTTGAAGGATATTCTGAATTATATCATCACTTGTTACTCCTCCTAACTCGATTTCTGGTTTAAGGATAAGTCTATGTCTAAGCGCCGGAAACGCAATATGTTTAACATCGTCAGGTATTACAAAATCACGCCCCTGCATAGCGGCATATGTCCGAGATGCTAATAACAGAGCAATAGATGCTCTCGGTGAACATCCGAATAGAACACGAGGATCTTTTCTGCATGAAATAACAATATCACGAATATACCGAAGTATACGTTCATCAACAACTACGTGTTCCTCTATAGCTTTTTGCATCGCTAATATAGTCCTTCCACTAGTCACCTTAGAAACTAAAACTCTTTGCATTGTTTTTGCCTTTAATTTTAAAATATCCAATTCTTCATCAGCATTGGGATATCCAAGTTTCAGATATAGCATAAATCTAGATACTTGAGCCTCCGGTAAAGGATATGTTCCTTCCATCTCGATGGGGTTTTGTGTAGCTAATACTAAGAACGGTTTTGGGAGCAAATACGTTTTTCCCTCTATTGTTACTTGTTTCTCCTCCATGGATTCCAATAGTGCAGATTGCGTTTTAGGAGGTGCTCTGTTAATTTCGTCAATAAGAATTACATTTGTGAATATGGGACCGCGTTTGAATCTAAACGTTGCTGTCTTCTGGTCGTATATAACTGTCCCGATAATATCTGATGGAAGCAGATCCGGAGTCATCTGAACTCTTTTGAAATCGACACCTAGTGCTGTCGCGAAATTTTGTGCCGCATATGTTTTAGCGATTCCAGGTGGTCCTTCTAAAAGAATATGTCCGCCACTCAGAGTAGATATAAACATGGCTTCTATAACGTCTTGTAATCCGATTACCGCTTTATTCATTTCTTTCTGGATTTTAAGCCAAGTATCATGTACAAATTTGACGTCAATAAGTTCTTCTTCGATTTCTTCCTCCGAGAGAACATCCTCTTCCTCAGACATCATATTAACCCGCGTATTATTAGATTTTTCAAAAGTACACGAAAGTAATAATTTTAATCCATCATTTTAGTTTTTAGTTATTAAAAAGTTTTAGTTGCTAAGAAAAAAATTATGAAAGTAAAATTTCTGAAATTCGGCGGAATTCTTCTACCAAACGAGTGAATACTTCCTCTTTAATTCGCTTTTTCTTATCAACTAAATGAGTCACCTCTTCAAAGAAGCCGAAAATTTCATTTCTATTGGCGGATATATCTGGCCGTCGGGATAAGAGATTATTTAGGATTTCATTCCAATTTTCACCAGAAACACCGTACTTCTTTGATATTTCACTAAGTATATGATTCATTAAGGCCGTTAGTGCGCTCTTATAATTTCTAGTTCTCTTGTACCAGCGTAATTTAGACTCAAACCACGAATTTGGTTTAACTCTCTTTACATGACTAAATAGGATCGGTTTGAAGGTTTCACCTCTTGGAAGATATCCTGTTAAGATTATAAAAAGTAAAATTGGTAATAATGGTGCAATGACCCAAGAAGAGGAGGCCTCAACGAGTATCATATACCAAAGGCCGATCCCAAAAAGAGGATCTGATGGTAAATGAGCTAAATGTGCCTCATCAAATATTATCGTTTTCTCTCCTGATGTTAACCAGCCAATAAGGCCTAATGCAAAATCTAAATTATCAAAATTGGGATTGTTAATTTGTTGATTGGCAAAGATATCAGGATCAGAAATCAGAGCCAGTTTTCCGTTTCCAATTAGTGGAAGAACGGCACCAACAGAGAAAGAAATGCCCCCCCATTCCCAGGGATCTGGTGTAGCTTGACCCTTAACAACAGAGGTTAGATTGGTCTCAAGCCAGCTATAGGGTGTAGAATACATTAAGCTAGCAACAGCTGGTAGTGGTACATCATATGTCTTTTTAGACTCGGTATCATAAACTTCCATAGAAATTGTTGCGGGGAAATTCGTTAAAATACGATTAACAGTTGGTGGTAAGATTCCATATGTATCAGCAAAATTGGTTATAACAGGAGCGGCCGGATTCTTTTGAAAAGAGCCGGTGTCCATAAGTACTGCAGTAGTATTAAAATAGACACCACGAATCTGACTTTCTTGGCCTACAAGTTCTAGTCCTAAATTTATCGTAGTCCATATAATTTTAAGTAAGGAGTTTGCTTTGCCAAAATCATCTGCAATAAGAATACTACCACCACGCATTAGGAATTTCGCGAGATTTGCAATTTCTTGAAAGTCATAATCTCTGGTTGGGCCGACAATAACTAGAAGGCCGGTAGAATTAATTTTTTCAAGAGCTTTCAGCGAGGAAACGATTACTTTTAGTGAATAACCTGAATTTATTAATTCTGATCTTAAGCTGCTAAGTCCAGTAGATCCTTCATTATATATAGAGTAAGGTGCTGATCCTGTTGTAATATTAAGAGCTCCTGCAATCAGCGGATAAATACTGAATATTAAAGCGAGATAAAGTATAATTTTAAGGGTATATCCCGAACCATATCCTCTTCGACTCATATTACTTCCGCTCCTCCTCGATAGGAGAAAACTCTTCGATCAGATTTTTCTCTAGTTTCCTCAAGAGTTCAGCCAGCCGAGTAATTTTCTCCTCGGTAAGTGGATAATTACCAAAGACAATTTCTTCATATATGTTTACAATTTCATTTAATATCCTTCTTACCGAGTATAATCTAAATTTACCTAACATATTATAGAGAAGCTCTCGTGTTGTCATCCACTCTTGCCACGAAGCACCCACGCTGTCATTTAAAGTTCTAATTAAATCCTTTATTTGCAGTACTCCTGTTATTGGAACTTTGCCCTCAAGTTTCTGTAAGATTTCATTAATTTGGCTTCTCCAACTAGGTAATCTTTCGGCAGCCTTAAGTGAGATTTTTGTCCGTTTAATGAGGAAGAAACCCCCGAGGATGGATATCGGCAATACTACGATTGCAATATATAAATAGAATGGGATTTTAAAACCGCCAGATGGCGAGGTACTACTACCCCCTGCTTGGATAACAATTTGTAAAGAAATTGAGATGGAGAGATCTGGGATATTTATCGAGATAGTACTACTGGTGTTTACTGAAAGAGCAAATAAAGCCATTCCCTGCTCATTTAAAGTGTCAGATATAATTTTTTTAGCATTTAAGTTGACAGAGAAATCCATATTTTGTATATTTCTATCAAAATCGTCATAAATATGAATTGTAAAATTAAGAGTCGTAGGGTTATTAAGATTTATTACCGTTGATGCGTTCAAGGCTTGAGATAGGCCTCTATGGGTAACCCAGATATATTTCTGACTAAAAACGGCGATCTCAGAGACTATGTGATTATAGATATATACTTCCTCCGTAGAGCTGTTACCAATATAGAAAGAGAAATCTTTCGCCGAAATATTTAATAGAGCATTCGGAGCACTAACTTCGCTCGGCATATACACAGAGATCTGGAAAGTTCCATCATCCTCGGATATGGTCTCTCCTATTTTCTCTTCTACTGTTCCGCTCTCCGTATTATACACAAGGAAGACTTCTATAGGGTGGGAAGATACCGGGGAATTGTCTAGGGAATCTCTTATTTCACCATAAATACTAATTGGAGATTCCGTCTCAGCATAATTTTTATTCAATGAAATTGCGGCTAATTTAACATAGCTTGAAACTTCAAGAACTATCTCATCAGATATATCCAATGAACTCTCGTATTCGTCGCTAGCTGAAATATGATATAAACCGACCTGAAATGAAACATTAACAATAATGACCTTAGTAAAATAGCCACTAGAGTTAGATTCTGTGTGATAGAGGAAGGAATCCTCGACGTATAGTATTATATTCGTAGCCACCGGATTACCACTAGGATCAAAGTACCGTCCAAAAATTGTGATCGCGGTATCGTTTCTAACAGTAGATAGTGAACTTAACAGGTCAGAATCTGTTTTAAAGTATAACCGTATTAATGATGCATTCAAAACTTTAAGATGCCCTATACCGCGGGACAGCGGTTCGCCATATATTACGGAATCCTCTATATACTGATTACTTCCTATAAAGAATTCGGGAGTGCTTAGTGAATTAATACTATTATTGAGCCAAAAATCAGCTTGTATGGTATAGTTGCCTGCTTCAGTAAAGTTAAAGTAAAAATGATAAATCCCTGAGGCGTTTGTCGTAGCACTAAAATTAGTATAAGATGTAAGATCCTTAAATATGCTAACGTTAAAGATAAGATTCGAAATTTCTAATCTGGTACCATTATCAAGGTAAACCCACAAATCTACAGAAATGTTTTTCCTAAATAGAGGTATGCTTTGTGTCTCTAACTCTACTTGCGTGAAAATTCTGCCAAAAACGTAGCACCAATAGTAGAAATAGGTTTCCCCAACGGGAATTTGGAATGGGATATGCAATGTAATTGTTGTATTTCCGCACGGAACATCACTCGGCATTACGAAGCTAATATTAAAATAGCCGGTATCGTTGGTGTAAAAGCTTCCGATGTATCTCGAGAAATCCCCTTGGGTTGAGTTTACGTATACCTCAATTTCAACATCAGAGAGAGGGTTTCCTGTGGTATTATCAACTAAACGATCAAAGATTATTACTGTAGAAATACCTCGTACGAAATTACCTAAGAAGTTATCAGTTCCAAAGATCCGGAAGGAACTTATACCTAACGAACTACTAACATCAACAACAGAAGTTTCCGTATGCAATTCAAGATCAGATTTTGCTATAGGCGCACTATAGACTACTAGTAGTATAACAATAGTTATCATGATTACGCTTTCTCGCATAGAATCATCCAGAATAACATTATGTTAATTGTATATGAGATAATACTATAGATTTTTTAGGTAAAAGATAATTTAAGAATTTTTGAGCCGTCAAAATTGTCTATATTTTTTAAAAAATGTATATTTTTAGAGATGAATTTACGTCCTAATTAGGATGCCCCAGTATATACTACAACATCATTATCGATCGAAATTAGTCCTAGTCTTACGAGCTTTAATAAATCTCGCTTCAATTGGAGTTTATTTACACCTAATGTTGACGCCAAGCGATCAAGAGGGACCTTTTTAATATCACGGATCATAAGATATGCCTTACCGATCATCGTTGAGTTAAGCACTACGCTCATTTCCTCTGGCAGAGATTTTACATATTCAAGCTCTTTAGTCACCTCATCTAATTTCTTCTTTAGAGGTTCTAATTGACTTTTCGCCTCCAGCAATTCTTGACTTCTTTTCTCTAATTTCTCTAAAATGCTCTGTCTCTCATTTTTTAAACTATTAATTTCCTCCTGCAATAAATCAATCTGACTTTTTAGAGCTTTATTTTCAGATCTAATATCAGATAGTTCCTGTACTCTATTAGCAAGCTCATTTCTGAGAGATGCGAATTCGTCTTTCAATTTAGATAGAAGCGCAGTATATCTCTCTTCTAAACTTTTGGCAGCGGCAACCTCTTCAACAGTTCCAACCATTTCTTTATATGATTGTATCTCTGAGGTTAAGCTTTCAACTACATTTTTAATTTTTTCTAGATCGTTAAGTTTCTCTCTAAGGGTAGCAATTTCCTTATCTTTTTCAGCTAGCCTAGATTCATAGAATTCCTTTGTTTTCTCCAATTCTGCAAGTTTCTCAGCGCCGAGGGATATCTTCTCCAAACGATCTTTAAGTTCAGCTATTTCTTTTTCTCTGTTAGCTAATAACTCTACAGTAGCATCGTATTCGCCCTTTAATTTATGAAAATCCTCTTTTAGTCTTAGATACTCATCTCTAATTTTCTCGACATCTTTTAATTGTTCAAGTTTCTTTCTAAGATTACTTATTACTTCCTCTTTTTTTGTAGTTTCTTCCGTTAATTTTTGGATGGAATCTTTGAGCGCCTTATTTTCAGAGCGAAGTTCAATTATTTCCTTTTCGAGATTTTCTTTTGCGGTAGATATTTCCTTTTCTTTCATAGAGAGGTTCATTTTCAATTTAGAAACCGCTTCCTGGGCTTTTTCAAGTTCTCTTTTCAATCTCGTATTTTCTTGTTTTAGCGCAGAGATTTCGGATTCTGAGGATTCCTTTAAACTCTCTAATCTATCTTTCAGATCCACAATTGTAGATTCCCTTTCCGCTAACTCTGTGGTCATTTGTGCTAATTTGTCCTTTAATTGCGTTAATTTTGCTTGTAATCTTTGTATTTCAGCAGAACTAACCTGAGGTACTTGTTCTGCATGGCTAATCCCTTCTTTTAGAAGCGAGCTGTATCCTGAAATTAACTCTTGGTATAAGTCTCTTGTATCCTCGATTTCCTTTCTTAACATATCTAATCGTGACTGGAGCTTAGTATAGAATGGAAGAAGCGTGCTTAGAACTTTTTTTGTGATCTCTTTTTCCTGCTCTGCTAGCTCTTTATGGGCGATCTCATCGAAAGTCTTCTTCAAGTGTCTTTCCATATATTTTAATCTCAGTTTCTCAGCAAAAGCACGTGCGATAATGTTTCCAAGATTTCGAAGCTGCTCTCTTAGCTCAGATATCTGTTTTTTTACGCTATCCTTAAACTCCTCTTGCGATGAGGTAATCGTACTAGTTAAAGCATCTATTAAGCCAGAAATTTTTCTTTGAAATAACTCATCAAGTGAACCAAACTCCTCAGCGGGGACCTCTAGCTTAAAAGATTCGCTCACTTCGAGAGAATCCGCTTTTATAATTTCGCTGCTTTCATCGGAAACTTGTCCCTTAACTGCCATTTTAACTCCTGAAAGTAAGCTTCGAATTAATTCGTCTTCAAAGGAACCTTCCTCTTTTTGGGTCTTTTCTTCTTTTGATTCTTCTGTCTTCTTCATTTCACTTGACAAATTAGCCACCAACGTTAATTAATCTCTATTTCTTTGGTAAAATTAACACTAATTAATAATCACATACATTAGTATTATAACTTTAATACTATTTTTAAATAAAATCACTTGCATTTTTAGAATTCATTTTAAAATAATCACATGACACAATATTGATTTGACTTAAATTCGTAACATGCTTAGTTTCGTTTTGGTGTTAAAAATTGTCAAAAAATTGTATAAGAACACCAGATAGTAGTTTAAAACGCTCTAAGAATGCACTAATAGAATTCTTTAAGAGGCTCAACTTGGTTCCAGAAAGGTATATTCTGGCTTTTGAAGCAGTCCCTAGAGAATATTTTGTCCTAAAAAAATATAGAAATTGGGCGTATGTAGATCAACCGCTTCCATTAATTAAGGGCGCAACAATATCTGCGCCAAGTATGTCCCTTTTATTATGTTATCATGCAGAATTAGATGTTGGAAAACGGGTTTTAGAGATCGGTACGGGAAGCGGATATCAAGCAGCGTTGATCACAGAACTAGTATATCCTAGGAGTTCAGATGGAACATTAATAAACCCCTTTAGGGAAAAAATTGTTTGTACAATGGAAATAGACCCCGAACTTTATGAACTGGGAAAGAGTAATCTGAAAAAAACATGTTATTTGGATTTTATTGAAATAAAGCTGGGAGACGGTACCTTGGGATGGCCTGATAAAAATGCAAAATTCGACGCAATAATAGTAACTGCAGCAGGTAAAGAGATCCCACCCCCGCTTATTAAGCAATTAAATATAAATGGGGTATTAATAATGCCCATTGGAACAGAATATTGGCAGGTTTTGGTTAGAATTAGAAAAGTTGGACCTAGAGAAAATGATATAAAAAAGGAGCACCTTGAGGATGTTAGATTCGTACCCCTACGTGGTTATTATGGCTTATGAAATAAAGCTTATATTCCCAACAACTGTCAAATTTAAATAATTAACTTTCTAACACACAAGAATGGGGGCCGGTAGCTCAGCACGGAAGAGCGGGGGGCTCTTAACCCCTAGGTCGCGGGTTCAAATCCCGCCCGGCCCGTAAAAGGAATTCTTCTATTGCGGGTGGAGTAGTCAAAGAACTTCCCAAAATTTTGAAATTCTATATCATAAAAACTTTAAATTTAGTAAGACATGAATCTTTTTGTTTATACAATACTTTATTGAAAATTGAACTTCACAAATTAACTAAAATGGAGACTATAAGGTGCTCTGAAATGGTTAAGAGAGATTTTGTTGAAATTAGAATTCATGGTCGTGGTGGTCAAGGTGCTTGGACCGCTAGTAGAATTCTAGCTGAAGCAGCCCTACAGTTGAATAAATATGCACAAAGTTTCCCCGAGTTTGGGCCTGAGCGATCGGGAGCCCCAGTAACCGCATATGCTCGAATCGGAGGAAGCCCTATTGATATTCATTGTAGTGTTACAAAAGCAGATTATGTGATAGTAATAGACCCAACTCTCGTAGATCTTGCAGTTCACGGGCTGAAGAAAAATGCAAAGATCATTGTCACACACTCGGATCCGCCAGAAGAGCTTAGGAAAAAACTAAAAGTACCTGATGATGTAGAGGTTTATTCTCTTAATGCAGTTAAATTAGCCTTGGACATTATCGGAAGGCCTCTCGCAAACACAGCGATGCTTGGAGCCTTTGTGAGAGCAACAGAAGATAAGATAATCACACTTGATAGCCTAATTGAGGCTTTACGTAAGGTTTTGGGTCATAGGCTATCAGAGACCTTGATAAATAAAAATATAGAGCTAATTAAAAGAGCATATAATGAGGTGAAGAAAGGATGAGTTCTACCAAACCAGGTTGGAAGGAAATTCCAATTGCAGGAATTCCTTTCAAATCAGCCCTAGAATATAAAACAGGAACATGGAGATCATTTAAACCAATAATTGATGATAAAAAATGTGTAAGATGTTTGCTTTGTTGGCTTTATTGCCCTGATGATTCATTTATCATAAAGTGGTCCGAAGACGGGAAGCGACCTAAGCAAGTTCTAGTTAATTATGAATACTGCAAAGGCTGTGGTATATGCAGTACTGTTTGCCCAACCAAAGCAATTACTATGATCCCAGAAGGTGAAGAACAATGACCATGGAACAAATGGATATACTTCTTAATGGTGATGAAGCAGCCGCTTGGGCTGCTAAGGACGTTCATGTTGATGTTGTAGCTGCATATCCGATTACGCCACAAACAATCGTTGTAGAAAAGTTCTCAGAATTTGTAGCAAATGGGATTGTACAGACTGAATTTGTTTCGGTGGAATCCGAGCATTCTGCGCTTAGTGCTTGTGTTGGCGCTGCTGCAGCGGGTGCAAGAGCATTTACGGCAACTGCGGCAAACGGTCTTCAATTAATGAATGAGATACTCTACATCGCAAGTAGCCTTAGGCAACCTATTGTGATGGCTATAGCAAATAGGGCACCATCTGGACCTATTAATATTCATAACGATCACACGGATGCTATGAACGTAAGAGATGCTGGATGGATAATGCTTTTTGCCGAAAACACGCAAGAAGTTTATGACACGATAATACAAGCATACAAGATCGCAGAAGATCCGAATGTTTTATTGCCGGTCATGGTTTGCTACGACGGCTTCCTAATAAGCCATACTGCAGAAAGAATCAAGGTCTTTAAGGATCCGAAAGATGTAGCGGAATTCCTTGGAGGACCAAGGAAGATTCCAAAGATCGAATTAATGGGAAAGGAAGTTGAATTGTCCTTAAATCCAGAAAATCCGCTCCCTCTAACGTTTGGACCACTGGACCTTTATGATTACTACTTTGAACATAAGAGGCAACAATCAGAGGCAATGCAACATGCATATGCAGTAATCGAGAAAGTAAATGAAGAATATGCGAAATTTAGCGGACGAAAGTACGGAAATGGGCGTGTAGTTCCCTATCGTTTAGATGATGCAGAGATAGCGATCGTTCTGATGGGTAGTACTGCTGGAACTGCAAGGTATGTTATTGATGAATTAAGAGATGAAGGTATTAAAATTGGTGAATTACGAGTTAGAAGTTTTAGGCCATTCCCATATATGGATCTTGAAAGGTATCTAAAGAATGTAAAAGTTGTTGGTGTATTTGATAGAGCACAAGATCAAGGTATGCAGGGTGGACCTTTATTCCTTGAAACCCGCGCTGCATTGTATGATTTAGCTTCGCATCCAAAGGTTGTAAACTTTGTCTTCGGTCTTGGAGGGCGAGATATGCCTCCAGAATTGCTTAGAACAACAATGGATGAACTAATAGCAATAAAAGAGGGCAAGAAACCCGTATTTAATAGAAAGTATATTGGTGTTAGGGAATAGGAGGAATATGCTATGATCGAGCAAAAATGGAGACCGAATTTGTTTGAATTGGCTAAAAAGCCTAGCCTATTTACCTCTGGTCATAGATTGTGTTCTGGTTGCGCAGCAGGAACAATTGTTAGAATGGTTATGATGGCACTGCCTAATCCGAAAAGAACAATAATAGCTAATGCAACAGGTTGTTTGGAGGTTGCAAGTACAATCTTCCCATATACGGCCTGGAAACTCCCATGGATTCATAATGCATTTGAAAATGCAGCAGCCACAGCATCAGGAATCGAAGCTGCTTTCAAAGCATTAAAAAGGAAAGGCTTATGGAAAAAAGATATACCCGACATAATAGCCTTTGGTGGCGATGGTGGTACTTATGATATTGGATTACAAGCTCTAAGTGGAGCGATTGAAAGAGGTCACGATTTTACATGGATATTATACGATAATGAAGCTTATATGAATACGGGGATTCAAAGATCAGGATCTACACCATTTGCCGCTGCAACAACAACGTCACCAGCAGGAAAAGTAATTCCTGGAAAAATGGAATGGAAAAAACCAATAGGATTTATAATCGCAGCACATATGAATGCATATGTGGCAACAGCAAATCCCTTCTATTGGCAGGATCTCATGAAAAAAGTTAGGAAGGCAGTTCTCTACAAAGGTCCTAGCTTCTTGCATGTGATATCAACATGTAATCGGGGTTGGCGCTTCGATCCATCTCAATCAATGATCGTCAGCAAACTGGCAACAGACACATGTTTACACCCGCTATGGGAGTTTGATCCAGAAACCAGAACATATAGCCTTACTGATAGAAGCTTATATATTGCCAAGCATCCGGATCAGAAATTACCTGTAGAACGCTACTTAGAAACCCAAGGGCGCTTTAGACATTTATTTAAGCCGGAGAGAAGAGATGATCTAATTAAAGAAATTCAGGAACGTGTGGATAAGGAATGGGAATATCTTCTTAAACTAACAGGATTCTCTTAAAATTTTTCATCATTTTATTATCTTCTTTTTCAGTGATCTTAATGTCTTTACGCAGAGAAATAGTATCCCTATGTAGTTTTTATGGAATCCCGTTACAAAAAGAAAAAGGTCAGCATTTTCTCATAAGTAAAAAAATTATTGAACTAGAAATTCGTGTTGCTGATCTGACCACAGACGATGTAGTATTAGACATTGGTGCTGGATTTGGATTTTTAACCGAGGAAATTGCAAGGACTGCTAAAAAAGTTTATGCTGTAGAAAATGACCCAAAGATAGCAGAAATATTTAAGAAAAGACTCCATAATTATCTCAAGGCTGGAAAGATCATTTTATTAATTAAAGATTTCTTGGAAATAGTAATACCCAAGGATATTACTAAAATTGTATCAAATCCGCCATACAACATCATATCCGAAATTGTCCTTAAGATTCTTAGAGAAACATTTCAAGAGGAGAAAATGAAATATGCGATTATGATTCTGCAGAAGGAATTTGCTCATAGGTTATTAGCGACAGCTGGCTCAAAGAATTGGGGAAGAATTTCGGCAGCTCTACGGTTTTTTGGAGATGGTAAAATAATTGCTAAAGTACCCAGAACTGTGTTCTTCCCACGGCCTATAGTGGATTCTGTATTAGTTAAGATATGGCCTTTAAGAAAGGAGCATAAAATCTCATTTAACGTGTATGAACGGGTCACAGAAATTCTCTTTGCATCACCAAGGAAAAAAGTAAGAAGTATATTAAAACAGCTCTTCAAAAAGAGAACAACAGGTTGGTGTGATCTCCTAAGTGTAATAGGAAGACAGCTTGACATAAATAAGAGAGTTAGGTACATAACAGTTCCTGAAATAGAGTATATTGGAGAGAAGTTATTAGAATTTGGAGTTTTATGACTTATTTTTTAGACAAGAATTTAGTACTTCGAGTTCCGCCCTTACCAATACCACTATGTTTTACTGGCACATTTGTTATAGCGAATTCCCCAAGGTAATGACCAATCATAAGAGGATTTATTCTAATTGATACAAATTCCTTTCCATTATGTACTGCAATTCTTCTACCTATCATCTCCGGTAGTATTATCATATCTCTAACATGAGTTCGAATTTCCTTCTTTGGATACCGTCTTAACTTGTTTAATAGGACTCTCTGCTCAGGAGTAAAACCTTTCTTTAAAGATCTTCTCGCTCTTGCAGGTAATAGCTCTATGAACTTTTCCAATGGCATAGCCATGAGTTCCTCTAAAGGTACACCGCGATACCTAAATTTCTTCCATGAGCTTGGAATTTTAGTAGACATGTTTTACTCACCAAATATACTACTGTTGATAGTCATAACCAATATTTTTTAACTTTTTCACTTTTGCTTATTAATGCATGGTGAAACTAATTGCAACAAAAATGGGATGTAATCGTTATTGGAGGAGGATTTTCAGGATTATTTTTTGCTAAAAATAGGAAATTGAAGGATTTTAACATCATCATTTTAGAGGAACATAAAGAAATAGGGTATCCTCCTCATTGTGCTGGCTTAGTAAGCATTTCTGGATTGAAAAGGCTAGGAATTCTAAATGATATTCGGAAAAGGGGGCTTATAATAAACGAAAATATAAGAAAAGCGAAATTTATCGGCTATTCTGGAAAAGGAAGAGAAATAATATTTGACAATCCTGTTGCATATGTGATTGATAGGCCTGGTTTAGATAAGTTTCTTCTTGAAAAAGTTGTACAAAACGGATTTGAGGTCAGTATGCAAACGCAAGTAGTATCTCTAAATCATAAAACGGGTACTGTTAAATTACGAAAAGGAAAACGTCAATATGTGATTCAAGGAAGAATTTTAGTAGACGCGGAAGGGGCAAGAAGAAGCTTAATATCGCAAATAATTAAGAATAATAAGGGTACGATTCCAGGAGTCCAAATTGATATTAAAACAGAAAAAGAAATCCAAAATGATTCAGTAGAATTATATTTCAACGTACCAGATTTTTTTACATGGATTATTCCTTTGAAGGGATCTCGTTACAGAATCGGAATTGCATCTAAGAAATTTGTTAGATATCTTCATAAAATTATAGAAAAGGTTGCAAAAAAACGATTTGGAAAGTACAAATTGCTTAGGAGATTCGGAGGACTCGTAGAAACAGGAGGACCTATTAAAAAAATGGTTTTAAATAAACTAATAATTATAGGAGATGCTGCAGGTCATGTTAAACCAACCACCGGAGGTGGAATTATTTTCGGAGGATTAGGTGCAAAGATAGCCTCAGAAGTTGCTGTAGGTGTTCTTAATAATAGATTCCAATTAGATTTATATGAAAAGCTTTGGAAGCGAATGTTTCTAAGAGAACTTAAGAGCATGCTGTTAATTCGCAGAATTATTAATTTATTGAGTGTCGGTGGTATGGATATTATCCTAAAAATAGCCCCACAAATGCTGTTTGATAGAATTAGTGGCGATTTTGACTTTCATACAAGGGCATTATTAAGTATACTTA
>JAGGXM010000162.1 GCA_021163045.1 Thermoproteota archaeon
ACTTTATTTTTATTACGTATTATCTTCAGAATATTTTTCATTGGTGTATTAATGCATATAAATTTAAGAAAAATAGAGACATTCATAAAAAATGACAAAAGACTTTACGGTGTATTGCTTAGAAAGATGTTTTCTTGGGACAATTCTGAAGATGATGCATTTATTGAAGACATGATCCACAATTTATTAAGTCTGCAACGAGAGAATGGCTCCTGGCTTGACAGCCCGTACCACACAGCAAAATGTATAGAGCTTCTAACTTTTTTTAAGGTGAAAGGCCAAGAAATTAGGAATGCTGTAGATTATATCTTCTCGACTAGGAATAAGGGATTATTGGCATATCCTAGTTTTTTCCCAAGAAGAGAGAAATATGTTAAATTTTTAGGGGCTCCGAAATATAGAGCTTCGGATTTTGCATATTCCTCATATATTGCCTATGTGTTAAATTTAGCTGGGTATGAAAATGATAGTAGATTGCGAGAGTTTAAGGAAACTTTTATGAACCTATTTAGAGATGGCTTCTATTGTTGTTTTTATTGTACAAATATTGGCTTAAGATTCCTTGGAACCAACAGAACTATCAGAAATTCCAGCACAGCTATAAATTCTCTGAAATATTTTGAGCTTCTATTAGATGAAAAAGGCTGGCGCCGCGGTGCTGGATTAATAACCTATGTTCCGATTTATCTTCCAATCCATACACTGACCTATTTTAAGGATGTAAAAGAGGCCCAAGAGATTTTTATGCAGGCTCTGAACATACTCTTAAGAAAAGTTAAAAAAAATGGTAGTTGGGGCAACTCTTCAGAGTATACATTTATAGCAATAAATGCACTGAAAAGCTTTGGAATTCTTGGAATTAATATATATGGCTCTTTAAAACTTAATTTACAAAGAGAGTATATGTGAGTAAAAACGGAGAAACTTCTTGTACTGGGAAATCCTTTTGCTGGTAATAACGGTCTCTACTGGACTAAACAACTTTTTAAAATACTTAAGAAAAATTTTGCCAATGTTTACCTACATATAATCAAACCTAGAGAAAACATAGCTAACATAGTAATGAATTTGGTTTCAAACTTTAGAATCATAATTGTTGTAGATAGCGATGGCTCTCTATCCAATGCTGTTGATGGCGTCGCTAAGAGCGGTAAAGACATCATTATCGGTTCCTTTCTGGGAGGAACTGGTGGCGAAGCTACACGCTATTTAGGAACTCAGACTCTTAACGCGCTTTATTGATGCCCCCAAGATCCATGAGTCTACAGAGTATTGACATTTTTAAGGCCAAAATCTATCTTAAAAATATGATTTATGAGCAGCATTTCTGTGCTAATTTTCAAATAGGCCATTTCTCGAATAGAATAAGATTAACTCCATCTGTGTTTAAAAAAGCCTTTGGAAGTAAAGGTTATATGTTTGGTGTCCTAGTAACCTTGTTTAATAATGAGAATAGATAGCAGAAATTATTGTCGGGAATAAAAGAAATTTTCTGGGCAGAATCTTCACAATTCACTTTGGAAATATGCCAACAACAAGAGGTGGAATTTCCGTAACACCGATAGCAAAGCCAAGTGATGGAAAAATTGATATGCTTCTAGCGAAAGGTATAGCAAGACTTGAGGGACTAAAAACATTGCCAAAAGTCCTTAAAGGTGAACATCTTATCCGTCCGGCTGTAATCTATGACCAGTTCCATGAAGTTAAAGTATTAATGGAAAGAAATCATATAGCGGTCGACGGAGAATATCTTGGGATGGCTAATAAAGTTGAGATTTCGTTTGTAAAGAAACTCAGATTTCTTGCAAGTAGATAGAATTTAAATATTCTTTCTTTTTCTCGAATTTGGAGATGCTTATGAAAGCATACAAAATTGTGGTTATTGGTGATAAAGGAGTTGGTAAGACTTCGATAATTTCCAAATATCTTGATAACCAAGTTAGTAGGAGAGCTACTATTGGGGTAGATTTCAGATCCATCGCTCTCGAGAATGGAAAGGAGTTGGTCATTTGGGATATTGGGGGGCAGGAACGCTTTACAAGTGTAGCAAAAGCATACTTAACCGGTGCTAAGTTATCAGTACTAGTCTATGATGTTAATTCACCCGAATCTTTAAGTAGAGTTAAAAAATGGGCCGAGCTCTTGGTAAAAGCAAATAATGGTAGCGAAATTAGCGGAATCTTGGTGGGAAACAAAATAGATCTAGGCAAAAAGATAGATCCTGAAAAAATAAATGAATTCATGCAGTCTTGCCCTGTTAAAATCCTCTATCATATAGAAACTTCTGCTGTAACTGGTGAGAGAATCAAGGATTTATTTAAAAAAATTAGAGATTTTTTCGCTAATAGTAAATAATTTTTTTTATAACGCCTTATCTAGGATAAACATAACTAAGAATCCAAACATTATTGATAGTGTAGATTTATCTAAGTATTCATCATGTTGCGCCTCTGGTATCATTTCATTGATCACTACGAACATCATAGCACCGGCGCAAAAACCAAAAGCATAAGGCAATATTTCGACCATAAGAGACACAAGAATGTATCCAAGTATTGCGTTTATAGGCTCGACAACGCCACTAAAAACAGAGTACATAAATGCCTTTTTTCTTGAATATCCGGATTTAAATAATGGTGCTGCCACAGCAAAGCCCTCTGGTATATTCTGTATTCCTATAGCAAGTGCTACGCTAAAGCCCAATGCTAAAGAACTTGAAGCGAAAGCCACACCTACAGATAGCCCTTCCGGCATATTATGGAGAGTTAGAGCTATAAATATAATAAGTGCTTTGGAGAATCCTTTATCTGGACTCTGTCCTCTAAGCTTATAATAGAATATATGAACTCTATCTTTCAGTAATAATATAAAAGCAACACCTACAATGAACCCTAATGATGTAGGAATCAATCCGCCTAGTTCAAGTCCAGGAATAAGGAGACTAAATACTGATGCCGCAAGCATCAAACCTGCAGCAAAACCGTTCATTAAGTCAAAACTCCTGCGATGCAACGATCTCTTGATAAATAAAATTGGAACTCCGCCCGAGGATGTTGCAATTAACCCTGAAAATAAGGCTGAAATCAAAAATGTAGATAGTAGATCCAAAAAATCACCTATATTAACCCTTTATCTCTAAACCAGTCTATTGTTATCCTCCAACCCTCTACAAAGGAATATTTAGGCTTAAAACCAAGCTCCTTTTTTGCTTTTTCATTACTGTATACACGATTTGTCTGCATATCGTCCACAACCGAAGGATGCATTACAAAATCTCTTATTCCTCTAAGTTTATTCCATTTCTCGAATAACCAGAGCCCAAATTTTGCTAACCAGATTGGCATAGTGCCCTCTGGTTTTGGTGCACCCAATAGTTCAGCGACAATCGTAAATCCTTCCTTATATGTAAAATATTCGTCACTACTTATTATGTAAGTATTACCTATACTAACGTCTGGTTTTTCTAGTGCCTTGATATAACCCTGAACTACATCTTTAACATATGTGAACTGGATATATTTGTCACCACTTCCTGGCATTTTCTTGAATCGACCTTTCTTCAGGGCTTTAAGGATTGAATATGTAACATACATATCACCGGGTCCGAAGATCCCAGTTGGTCTTAATATTGTTACTGGGAAACCGTTTTCTTCGTGCATCTTCCTTAAAATTTCCTCACCCATGAGTTTACTTTTTCCATATTCGTAAGTAGGATTTGGTTCAGCATTTTCATCAGCAGGGATTTTTTCGACAGGTCCCATAGCTTCAGTAGTGCTCGTATAAATGAAATGTTTTACATCATTTCTCAGAGCATCTTCTGCGAGATATTTTGTCCCAAGTACATTTGTCTGATAGTAGATTTTCCATGGTAGATGAAAATCAAATGCCGCTGCAAGATGAATCACTGTATCGATATCTTTAGTGACATCATTCAGAGTTTCTGGTTTTTGCAGATCTGCGAATATTGTCTTAACTCCCAAACGATGCATCATTTGAGCTTTTTCTTGGCTTCGGACTAGAGCAATAATTTCAATATCTTTTTTTAGTAACTCCTCAAGAAGATGACCACCAACAAACCTTGTTGCACCCGTTACTAGAAGTCTATCCATAATTACCACCAATTATATTCTGAAAATTTTCTTTGAAATTCTTTAGCTTTCCTGTTCTAATTCTAATTATCTTAGCATCGAGTTTATCGATAGCAAAGAATACATTACCCGGTGAAATTGCATTAGCTACCATTCTACCGTTCCAACCAATTTGAAGATATGTTTCTCTTGGGATTGCCAAAACGAAATACTCTTTACCAAGCTCTAATTTTACATTACCAAGAACAGTAGCTACATATGATTTTACTAAATAATCCTGTGTGAGTTTATCTCTAGGTAGGAAAGTCATTCTTCCTGTAGTTCTACTACTAAACCCTAATAATAAGCCTTTTTCATCAAATTGTCTTAGTAGATCATCAATATCCTTTGCGCTTGTTATCCCCTCTGGTATTGGAACAGAAACAACATTACTCAGCCACTTTACAAAGTTAAGGACATCATCTTTGGGGAAATCCATCGGGTACGACTTGAAGATCTCATCTGGAATCAATATCTTATGGAAATCTTTCTCATCAATCATATCACTAACACCTCTAATCTTACACAAATCATGATAATACTTATTATTTTCATAGTGGATCTTATGAACTATCTTAATAGCTTTGGTCCTGAGCTATTTTATAGTGTTAGAATCCATATAGTATGCTTCGGGGCGAATTAATTCAGAAAGTATCTCGTTTAGATTATCTAGTAAACTCATAAATTCCACCAAATACAATAATATGATCTAATGATTTTCGCTTTCCAGATTTCTATGTGCAAAAGCTTCCAAAGTTTCGGACTAATTGTGTAACTCTAGATTCTTAACATTAAAAAACTGATAAAGTAAAAATATCAAGTTAAAACGTGTTAAAAATTTATCGAATGGCCCTAAAATATGGCTAAAATAACGAATTTTTACCAATATCTTCTTTTTTCGCTGATCTAAAATAAGTTTAATTTTAGTTCTATGAGACTTTTTTCGATCTCTGAAGAAAAAGAGAAAGAGTATAGAATTATTCCATCTTCATTATTTTAGGTCTCTTTGATAGGTACTTCGAGAAGTATATTGTTCGTTTAGGATATCCCTCCGTCTTCTCTTTTAAGATTTTAATGAGCTCTTCTAATTTTATTTTTCTCTGATCTCTTTCTTCCCTGATTCTAACAGTAAGCTCTCCGGATTCCATTTCCCTTTTACCAATTACGACAACATATGGTATCCACTCTTTTTCTGCATCCACGATTTTTCTATCCAAAGATCTCTCAGTATCATCGATATCTACACGGAACCCTTCTTTTTCAAGCTCCATTGAAACTTTTTCCGCGAATTCAAGAAAATCCTTCCTTATAGGAATTAACCTAACCTGTACTGGAGATAACCAAACGGGAAGCATTGGATATTTCTTCGAAACAGCTGTATCAAACTGTGCAAAAATATAGCGTTCTATTGATCCAATAATTGCAGTATGTAGAATCACAGGATATTTTTCCTTATTATCGCGATCTACATATTTTATTCCAAATCTTTTTGCATTACCAATATCGATCTGTACGGTTCCTATCTCCCTTGGTCTATCAAGGTGATCCCGTATAACGTATTCTATATTTATTGTCCAATAATAGTTTAGGCCAGTTGGCGGGTAAATCGAGACTAATACTGGCTTATTGACATCTTTAGCTAAATTTATTATAAAGTCCTTGTATCTTTCGTATTGCTGCGGACTGACTATATTAACTAATAATTCATAATTTCGTCCGAGCTTTTCCATTTCAGCAAGTATTAATTTGTGAACCTTTAATACCCACTCTTTTGCGTCAGCCTCATCTTTAACGATAATATGCATATCTGGCATCCAAAAACGTCTCAGTCTAAAAGACAACTCGGTTTCGCCGCTCTGTTCATATCTATAGGAATCCGCTATTTCAAACGCTCCAAAAGGCAGGTTCTTGTATGATATTACCCAATCTTTCATCATAGAGAATTGCTGGTGACAAGCAGCATATCTTAGGACAAACTCTCCTTTATCGGTCTCAACAATATAAAGTCTATCACCATACAACTCTGCATGTTCTTTAACCGGTTTTTCACTTAAGTTGAAGAATGGCGTCCCCTTAACTTCATATACAGGTAATCCTAGCTTTCTAGCCACAATTCGTGAATATTCTGCTACTAAATCATATATTAATGCTGCATGTGGTGCAAATCTCATATGGCCATAATCGGAATAGGGCTCCCAATCGAAGCCAAATCTCTGTAGATAGTAAATTACCTTAGATTCTCCACCAGGTAATGGCTCTTTCAGTGCCTCTTTTCGCACTAAAATTTGAAAGTCCTCATTATATTGCGACAAATCAGCCGTAACTGGATCTATCTCGGCTCCTTGAGGAGTTAAAATTACGAATTTTTTCTCCCCTTTCTTTTTGATTTCTTTTCCCTTTCCTGGTTTGAATTCTCGTGATAACTCTGCGAGTGGATGACCTTTTACTGCAATTCTAAATTCCTTATACCAGCCAAAAGGTGCTCTATATACTTCAATACCTTCTTCTCGAACTTTATTTTCGAACAGAGTTAATAACTTCAATGCTAAGCTTGGGTCTGCTAGATTATGACTCAGATGAGCCCAAGGATAAATAACTACTCGTGGTGCTTTAACACGGTTCTTTATGTCTAAAAGATCTTTAACAGCGTTTTCTACTACTTCTTCATTATCCCCTTTTTCTACTGTAACTAAGGCTACTAAAACTTCTTCGATTCTTTTAGTTTCTTTTTCTACTGGTTCTGGCTTAGGTATCGCCTTTCTTTTAGGCGTAAATTCTATCCAATCGCTATGAAGTAAAACAATTCGCATTTTTCATCCCAATGCAGATAACTTAATTATAGTGTTCGAATTATAGATAAAAAGGTTCTATTTCTTTAACGAAAAATATCGTTAGGATTTTAAACTAATTTGAGTTTTCAAGAACCGAATACATAAGTAAAAAGTCTCTTAGATTCTACAATTTATCTTATAACTTTTGCATTACAATCTTCTTCCATCTTTTTATGCCATCTAAAATTTCTTTATATGTGCTATATTGATTTTCTAAATATCTCCATTTCATATCTTTCCAAATTTTTCTGTAGAAATAAAAATATTCTGCAATGTCCAACGGATCTCCAAACACAACGATGTAATTATCCATCACCTCAGCCTTAATATGGAGTGGTAAAAGCTCAAATATTCTTAGATCATAATCAGATTTCACCTTTGATAATAAATTAAATAGGATCCTCCGATTTCTCCTCGGATCTTTCTCTTTTGTTATTATAGCCACATCAATGTCCGATCTTGGTGTATATGTTCCTGTTACATAACTTCCATAAAGTACAACCCAATAGTTCTGGAATGGCTGGAGATCTCGTTTTATCTCATTTAAAGATTTTCTGTATTGCATTTTCTACGACCTCAATAAATGAGAAAATTATATTAAGAATTTCATCGAGACTTTCTATGACAATTTTCTCATCCAACTTGTTATATTTATGAAC
>JAGGXM010000163.1 GCA_021163045.1 Thermoproteota archaeon
AAATTATAATGCATTATTTAAATATAATTAACGGAAGTTTGCCCCTTGGCAAATGGATTATTCAACAGTATAGTAAATTCGTCTTCTATTTTTGCCTTTATTTTTTGCTTTAAGGAACTTTATAGTTCCTATCTCTCTTGTATTTGATACATGTGGCCCACCATCTGCTTGGATATCAATTCCTTCAATTTCTACAATTCTTAGAACATCTACATCAGGAGGCAATCTATTGGCCAGCTTTACAAGTCCTGGAGTTTTAAGAACTTCCTCTCGTTTCATATAGTAAATTTTTACAGTATGACCTTCCTTAGCAAGTTTATCTGCCTTTTCTATAAGCGATTTGAATAACTCGCGGTCCATTCTTTCGAAATCGAAATCCATATGTGCACCATCTAATCGAATTATTCCCCCAGTAATTAAAACTTTGTATTCGCTATATAGAACGCCACTAATAACATGCGCTGCTGTGTGTAGTCGCATTATTTTATACCTGTTTTCCCAGTTGATTCTACCGATTACTTTAGCTCCCTTCGGAATCTCCCCACCGATATCATGTAATATAACGTCACCCTCGTAGTGAACAAATGTAACTGGAATTTCCTCTCCCTTGTAGATCAAAACACCCGTATCTGAAGGTAATCCTCCTCCCTGCGGGTAGAATGCAGTTTTATCGAGTATTACACTATTATCTCTCTTATCTATAACTTTAGCTTCAAATTCTTTCAAATATGAATTATCTAGATATAGTTTTTTTGTCTCCAAGACGCTCACCACTATTTATAATCAGAATTAATTATCTATTTCACATTTGATTTAATTCTAACTCTTCTTTGCATCTAGAATTAAATTTTTGAGTTCATCATTCTTATCATATATGTAGACCACATTCTCTAAGAAATCCTTGAGCTTTTTATCCGCTTTTGTTATTTTTTCCTTTAATTCACCAATCGAGATAACAGATACACTATGGATGCTTGGGTAAATATGTCTTACAAAATTGAACATACGAATGGAATCCTCAAAAAGTATAGGAGATCTCTGCTTTAGAACAATAATAGCTCCCAACCGATCCTTTTCTACCAATTCATATATTAAAAACCCTACTAGAACATTTCTATAATACTGTTCTAACTGACTCTCTAGTTCGCTGAATTCAGAAACCAAATAGCTCCCTCCAGTTAGATCAGCTCATAAATTTTGTAAATAATAACTGTAAGAGCAAATTTAAGCCCAATGTTCTATTAAGTGTAAGTGGAAAATTTAATCTACACAACAACCCAATAGAGTAAGAAAGATGAAGACGAACTATGTTTTATTTTAACGTAAATATGGGTATTTCTTTTATAGCATTTTTAAGGAATCCTTATTCTGTTTCTGTACCGGTTTAACTGATTTTTAAAAAGATTACGAGAGAGAAATTAAGCATAATTTTATAAAATGTATTTCCTTTTTATCAACGTTGGTCGTGGATTGAAAATTTATCTGTAGCAAACAGTTGGTGTAGCTTATGAAGTCATATAAAGTAATTTTCATAGGCGACTCCGGAGTAGGAAAAACTTCGATAATAAGAGCATTTATAGGTGAAGACGTTAGAAAAACAACATCAACCATTGGGGTTGATTTCTATCACTTTACTAAAGATGGAGAAAAAATTGTTGTCTGGGACTTCGCAGGGCAGGAATGGTTTAAAGATATAGTAACAAATTTCATAAAGGGAGCGATAATAGTAGTAATGGTCTTTGATCTATCGAAGACAAGCACCTTACTGAACCTAATTAATTATTGGGCTTTGCAACTAGTTAAACAAGGTGCAGGGCGTTCATTCGTACTAGTCGTTGGAAATAAAGCAGATAAAAAGCAGATCCCAGATAATTTTATACAGAGAGTCCTTGATATTCTTAAAGAGAAAGTGAATTTCAGATTCTATATTGAAACTTCTGCTCTAATGGGTAAGAATATTTCTGCCGTCTTTAACAACATATTCGACTTAGTCAAGGTTATTGATATGGTTGTCAGGAAAAAGTTGGGTGGAGGTGAATGAAAATGTTAGATAGAATCCGTTTCCTATGCCCAATCTGCCATGAAACCATTGAGATACTACCAGTAAAAGCAAAACCTGGAGAATTAAAAAGCGTGGCAATCGCTCATAAAGATCACGTTGTTGTTGTCGATTTCGATCAAAATGGAGCTGTAAGATCTATTAATACAGTAAAAGTTTCGAAGCTCGAGGGAAAGAGCAATATAAAGTGCCCAAGATGTGGTAGATATCTAGCTATTCCAGAGAATGTTAGTGGCGTATACCAAGCCGCCTATGTCCATGAAGGCCATATAGCGGTATTATTCCTAGTCCATGGGCAATATTATACTGTTGAGGTTATTGAAAAAGCACGTGAAGTTAAGCGTGTTAAGGAAAAAAATTTTTTCCATGAAATAGAGGAGCATATAAGCCTTGATGCCTTAGCGGATGTATTAAGTAGATTGTTTGTGTGGGGCGATAAGATCGTTTATGTCCCAAAAGAGGTGATAGAACCCCTAAGAAACCTTATATCTAAGATACCTGATTCTGAGAAGATAGAAATACTTACAGGACCAATAAAATTAGAGAACGCTCCTGGGAAGGATTATTTCCTCCAAGAAATTAAGAAGTTGTACAATATGCCAAATGATGAGATTATGTATAGGTTTAAATCAAGAGTCGAAACTCTATATAAGTTAGCTGATTTGTTGGCTGCTCTTGTAAGATTAAATATTAGTAAATCGGATCTTAAGGTTTTC
>JAGGXM010000174.1 GCA_021163045.1 Thermoproteota archaeon
CTTGTTATATTTATGAACTATAATATTCCTTAAACCATTTAATCGTTTAAGTTCCTCTGCCATTTTCTCATCAATTACTTTCGCATTCTTTAAATTCTCAATATTTGTATAATCGTCACCAAGACTTAGTCCTAAATCTTTATTTAGCATAGCAATGATATCCATTATAGCATCAATACTTGAATGCAAACGGTATAATAGAGCATCAACATAGAATTCATCCTCTAGATTAGTGGGCAATCTTCCTAATTTCTCAGAGATGTACTCTATCTTACGCCTATAGGTGGATAATCTTTTCTCCATATTGCTCCCCAAAAAATGATGTCAAAAGTAGTAATATATTTTTGATGATTATTTTTTAAAAAAATATAAAAATCAGAGAACTCACTTTTTTACCAAAATTATTACTACAACAATAACAGCTACCGCTATTATCGATGCTACCAGAAGATAGGGCATATATTGTTCGAAGAGGCTCTGCTTTCGTAGGTTATAACTAAATACTACCCGGAAATCTCCTGCAAGTATAATCATTTTAGCGGAATATGATGAACTCAATTTTATTATACCACAGAAAATTTCTCTTCCATTCGAATCCTTACCTCTGTAGGATAAATAATATACTTGGCCATCAGCACTAAAATAAATGGCTTCTACGTTTCCGTACTTGAGTTTAATAGTAACGGTTACATTAACGTATATCGAATTAACTGCAGATCCATTATAGGGATAGATCTCTAAGTACTCGATTTCATTTTGCAAACATGTAATAAAAATTGTCTTAACACCGATATTACCAGCTAAATCTTTCGCCAATATTGTTATATTATTTTTACCGCGATGTAAGGTTATAGTCGTATGGCTATCACTACCCGTATAAATTTGCGAGCCATTAAGATATATTTGAGTAATAACTGCGCTGTAGTCCGTAACAGACCAATTCAGGGTTATCGTAGTTGCATAGGTAGTTGTATTATTGCTCGGGCTATGAATTATTATTGTAGGAGGATCCATATCTACATAGAAGAAAACACTTTTCTTTTTATATTCACTTCCAAACCATGCTCGTATTTCCACTATATAGAGAGCATTATTTTTAAGCTCTGTTAGTATATAGCTAGTATCTGATGTATTATCTATCGCTGTCCCATTGACTAATATTTCGAATCTATCTAGTGTTCCTTGTGGTTCAGTCCATTCTAATTGTACCCAATTCTTATTGAAATAAGTTCCATTTTTTGGACTAACTATAACGAAGCTCGGAGAATTCTCATCTAAAGGATCCGAATTATAAATAAAAATTTCATCGTAATCAGAAATGCCATCGCCGTCGGTATCCGGATCCAACTTATTTAAACCATGATCTTCTTCATAGAGATCCGATAAGCCATCGTTATCTGAGTCAAAAGTATAACCAGCGTCCTCCCAATCATCCTGGAAGATCGTTTTATAGTAATGAGTGACATTTCTTGAGTCTACAAGAATCCCAGCCTCATAGTTTTCGGATATGCTCTTATCAGACCAGTTAATGCTACTTACCAGAACCAAGTGGTCATCTACTATTACACTTTTTACATGATAGAAAAGTGGTCCATCTGCTGCAACTACATGAATATTAGAGTACCCAGAAAAATACTCTTGAACTTCGGTGGGATTTTTTTGAATTACTATTTGTATTGTAACTCCGCGTGTAGCAGCATTCTTTAAGGCATCAATAAGCGTATCAACAGAGCCACCGGAATTGATATAAAATTGCTGGATAAGAATAGTATGATTTGCTCTATCTATCATCCATTTTATAGTATTAAGTGAATTATCCGGAGAAAAAACGGGTTCTAATCCGACGAACTCCTCAAATACTTCGGCATCAAACTCTTTTACATAAGACATCGTATATGAACTTGTCTTTTCAGTGCCAGTACCATAAGTACTTAGATTATAATCTGTAGCATTATTCCATATCGAATTAAATTTCTCCGTAAAAGTTTCTGCCACCGCAGTACTATATATGACAATTCCCCAATCTCGTGCAGGAGTTGGATATACCTCTTCGATGGCGGACAGATCTTTAGGATATGTTGTCTGAACAAAATTGCCAGAACTAACGAGTACTATTTTCTGATCTACGATAACAACTTTTGAATGCATATAGACGTTTCTATTTTCCTCGAATTTAACCGTTACATCGTAACTTGCACCTAGTTGATAAAGTTCATTGGCAATAAATCTATTTCCATTATCGTTGTCTCCGATAGTCCCTGATTGATATGCATCGCCTTCAAAAAGGACCCTAACTTTAACTGCAGGTTTGCTTGTAACCAAATTTTCTATTTCTTGATAAATATCATGACTCCAAAACTCATATATCAGAATATCTAAAGATTGATTTGCGCTTTGTATTAGGCTTGAGAGGACACGGTAGGAGCTATCTGGGCAGACAAAGGTCTCAATTCGCGTGTATTGATAAGTTAATCCTTGAATTTCAATAGTCGAAATATCATAGCTATCATTGGTACCCCAAATTAAATTCCATTTTAATGGAGGCTCCTCATTATAATTTTGCTGTAAGAAAATCGGATTTGATAGGATGAATGAAAAAATGAAGATAGTAACAATCTTTTGACCCTGCAAGTTGGATCACCTATAGAACCCAAGGCGTTAACCATCCAATTTCCTCCCCTAACGGATTAACTTTTAGATATCCAAAGGAAATGGTCGCGATTTTACTAGGATCTACGTTTGTAAAAACTTCAATTTTTCTCTCAATAGGGTCTAGATCTAAAAGTGTTCCTAATCCAAGAAAATGTTCGTTTTTATCTTCGAAAGCAACCAATAGATATTTTATCTCATCTCTATTTATTATGACAATCTCTCTTTTTCCCAAATATCGCTTTAATGACTCGATTTCTTTAGGAGACAATGAGTTATCTACAAATATTAATGCATCCTCAGATTCTTCAAAGTAGCCCGGATCTCTGCCAATTATAAATTTTACCGCATTGACAGTTTCTTCTTTTGGTTTTGAACCCGTTCCAAAAAATCCATATGTTACACCAAGCTTTTCCAACTCCAGTACAACTTCCTTTCCATCCTTAAATTCTTTTTCATATATGCTTTTTCTGATTTTTCTTCTTTCAGCCCGTGTTCTTGATCTTAATATCGGAGCAGCAGGAACACGAACAAACTCGAGATCTGTATTCTGAAATGGTTTATATATATGATTTAATTCTCCTATCTCTTTCTCAATAAGAACAATTAAGTCGGGCCAAACAGCATGAATTTTACTTATCTTAAGTTCTCTTCCACCTCGATCTTCCACCCAACCCGTAGTATCTATGAAAATGATATCTGGATCCTCCTTCTTCGCAAAATTGATTAGTTTAATGATTCCTGCAATAGATCTATTGAAGATGCCCGCTGGTGTAGTAGCCCCTACGAAAAATGCATCTAGAAATCTAACCTGAGATAAATGTATTATTGGGTGCTCTGGTATCCCAAGCCCGATCGTCGTCGGAGGCCCTATGTCACTTTGACCAGTATCTGCATCTATAATTAAAACCTTTTTCCCCGCATTT
The DNA here is from genome assembly GCA_021163045.1 of Thermoproteota archaeon. Lineage (GTDB taxonomy): Archaea > Asgardarchaeota > Njordarchaeia > Njordarchaeales > Njordarchaeaceae > Njordarchaeum > Njordarchaeum guaymasense. Next base: position 3,576 of record JAGGXM010000174.1, read on the forward strand.
ATCGCTTTATTTGTCAAGAATGTAATCAAACCCGTCTTACCAACATCTACATTACCGATTACCATAATTACCTGCTGTTTTTTATTCATGTTAAGTATATTTTCTGCGAGGATTCTCCATTCCTGCGGAATCAAATCAAAATCATGCTCACTTATATGACCTTCTTCCCCGAACTTTATCTCAAGCCCGACCACACTAAGTGCCTTGGCTGGCGCAGACCTATACCTAGGAATTACTATTTCATCTCCTTTCTTATACAATGTTCCAAAAATCTCGAGATCCCCATCAAGCACTCTAATTTTAAGCTCTCCTGCAAGATATAGTGATTTGTTTTTTGGAATCGATAGTAGCATTGCAGTTAACCTCCTTCAAGTGCCCGAGTAGGTTAATAAACCTCAAAAATTTTCTTTTTACCAATTAAGTAGAATTTTCTCTACATAAAAAATCATTGGCTTCCTTCTAGTTATCCCTCTCTTAGTTCCTTAACTAATATCCTAAGAAATTCTTCTGCATCACATAAATTCTTTTTAAGAAATTCAAAAATTAATACTAAGTTAATGCTTGAGTACGCATGAGCAAGAACATTTCTAAATTTTGCCATTTTTACAAAATTTTTAATCTTATCTTTTGGTATTATACCGTTCTCTCCTAATACATATATATAATCCGCATAAGATGTCGGTTGTCTAAATCCTTTCTTAACAATTAACTTACCAGTTAAATCGAGTAATCCTTGTATCAAAGTATAGAAATACCATAGCGCTGATGCATATAGTTTCCAATCTGAGAAAAATTCATCTGGTGATACTTTTGAGATTTCCTTAAGCTTTTTAAGCGCATCTAATACAGAATCTACTGTCATGCAAGAAACCCCTCTAATAAGCCTCTTCTAATCTTGTCTAAGGCTTCCTTCTCTTCGATTCCCAAAAGCATTGCTTCAGATTCAAAATTAATCCTTAACACCTCATTTCTAGAAAAGATAAGAAGCCCACTAAAGATTATGGAATATCTTAGGTTATAGGGTGCTTTATTTAGGACTATAAGGTCGATATTGTTACCTAATTCATCGATTATTTGAGAATTCAATTCCATTATTTTACTTAATGAATCATCTTTTAAATAGACCGCAATATCAATATCACTTAATGGATGCATTCTTCCGCGTATTATTGATCCAAAGATGTATGCAAATTCCACGTTGTTGTTTCTTCGAAATATTTGTTTAAGCTCTTTTATAGCGTCTTTTAGTGTCAAGGTCATTGGTACTCCCTATTTCACATAAGTATTACGCTAATATTTTATCTTTATCTATCTCAATTTAGGCTTTTAATATTTCATCTCAAAGGGATGTACTGGTTTCGTCCAGCCCTAGCAGACGATTATTATAAAATTGTGGAACTCCCTAAGAAAAAGAAGAAAAATAAAATTATTCTCTAATTCCCGCTGAATATTTTATCTTTTCCCTAATTCCTAATTTTAGATAATCATCTAATCGCAATACGATCCAAAAGAGGCCAACTCCAAAAATTATCTCGAGAATTCCTGTTAAGAAGTACCGCATTCCCGCGACAGCCCATGCAGGAATATCAGCATATTCTGTCTCTAACCCCCCTGCAACCAAGCCCCAACCCGGCCAGATAACACCTACAACAGTAATTCCGAAAAGCGAAACTTGAGCCATGGCTATTAAAGCAAAAATTACTCCGCTTATAACCGAGAAAATTAGGATTTTACCCATGTCAAATCCATAGAAATAAGCAAATAATACTCCAGCCATTAAACCAAATATATCCAATATTGGAATAAATATCTTTATTCTTGAGGGTAACTGAAGGTTTTGCCCGGAAATCCAAGAGATTATATTAAAGAATAACTTTTCATTATCGCCGTATGTTATATAGGGTACACCAGTTCCATAAATTTGGGCATCACTAAAGGTTTTAGAGCCACCAGATAAAACAACTTTCCCATCCCCAACTTCGAGTGCCGCTAACCAAGGAATATTTCCCCGCGCGTGAACAGTTCCTTCCGAATCTTC
>JAGGXM010000146.1 GCA_021163045.1 Thermoproteota archaeon
ATTATATATTATAGCAAAGAAGAAAAGTACTTAATTAAATTTATGGCGGTTTATGTGTATAAATTAGAGAAGCTTAGACTTAAGAAGGAGCATGTTCTTGAAAAAGTAAGAAGTTTTTTAGCTAAAGAAGGATATGAGATTTCTAATGTGATGAAGATTCAATATGGCTTACAGATTTCACTCAGTAAAAACGGAGAGAAAATAGGCATTTTGAGGATTTATGAGTCAAAAAGGAGAGGAACTAGTATTGATCTTTCTCAGATACATAGAGAGAGTGAAAGAAAAAGTCTTTTCCTGACTCTTAGTGAAATGTTTAGTATAGATAGGAAAAAGGAAGGAAAAATAGTTTTACCTCAGAAATTTTACTTAAGAAGCGAGAAACTTAGAGATTCTGTAAAGAATGAAATTTTAAAATATTTTTCTGAGAAAGTAAGTGAAATACTTCCTAAACCTCATCAAGATTACGTTCTTAAGATAAATGGAGTAACCATAACTCAATTTAAAAGCGGGGTTCTGCTTATCCAAGGTAAACCCAGTGAGTTATCAGATAAAGTGTATGCTTTGATAAACGAAACTTGTAGAAGAGATTCTTCTGAAGAATTCATCGGGATTTTATCAGAAAATTTAAGCAAACTTGATTTTAAACGCTTTAAGAAGGAATCAGGAAAATATAAAGTGAATATTAAGGAATATATTTCCCAAGATCTTTTTGATTATCTTTATCCGAATGACCAAGTAGATCTCAGAGATGGAATTATATTACTCGAATGGGCTAAGAAATATAACATTCCTTTTAAAAATTTTGCTATTTTGGTTAGAAACTTTGCTATTGTCTATGAAGGGTTCTTAATAAAGGTCTTCATAGATCTTGGTATAATATCACAGGAAGATTTTGAAACAGATGCAAGAAAGATAAAAATCGGATCAATACTAAAGGATTTTAAAGAGAGGAAGAGAAATATTATACCATGTGAAAAATTCGAGAGAAAGTATCCATACCTGCCAGATAAGATGTTTTCTCTATGGATGGAGTGTAGAAATAAGATATTACATTCAGATTATGTTTCTCCGCACCAAATCAATTCAATAGAAAAAGCAGAATCAAAGATAAGAGAAATTTTAGACATTATGGAAAAGGTTTTTGAAGTTTCCAGCATTAATGATGAGACTAGTGGAATAATAGGAACAGACGAATCAGGTAAGGGCGATTTTTTTGGTCCTTTAGTTATTGCTGGTGTATATGCTGACTCTGAAAAAACTCTTCAAAAACTAAGTGAGCTTGGAGTTAGAGATAGTAAGAAGTTATCCGATAATCAAATTCTAAAATTAGCAAAAGAAATAAGAAAAATTTGTAAATATGATATAGTAGTAATAAGTCCCTTACGTTATAATGAATTATACGATAAAATGAATAACCTTAATAAACTTCTAGCTTGGGGACATGCTAGAGTAATTGAGAATTTGCTTAGTGTTACGAATTGTGAATATGTTGTCTCAGATCAGTTCGGTGATGAGTTCTTTATAAAAGAGGCATTAATGGAAAGGGGAAAAGGAGTAATCTTAGAACAAAGACCAAAAGCTGAGGAAAATATTGTAGTTGCTGCTGCATCTATTATTGCTAGGGATAAATTTTTACAAGAATTAAAGAAGTTATCTCGAAGATATAGTATACGTTTTCCTAAAGGTTCATCCAAAAATGTTATTCATGTAGCAAAGAAATTTATAAGTTTATATGGGGTTGAAAGATTAAAAGAAGTAGCTAAAGTACACTTCAGAACAATGGAAGAGCTTATAACTTTTAGTGAGTTTACTAGAGCATAGTTATCTTTAGGATTCAATCCTACTTCGAAAGTTTTCTAAAGCAGGTGAGTGTATTTATGTTTGTAGGATTATATTTTTATGATTTTCATGATTATCATTTCTCTCATGAGTGCTAGTAGTGGATCTGAGTAGTAGCCTACTCTTCCTTTTTCTCTATATTCTTTTATTTCTTTTTTGAGTATTTTTAGTGTTTCCTTTATTACGGTGTGTAGATCTTTAACTTTGATTCCTTTTTCTTCTACTATTTTTATAGCTTTTTTGGGTTGGAGTGTGCTTAGTATTAATATTTTCTGTATTTGTAAGCCGTAGCAGAGATTTGGTAGATTTTCTCTTACGGCTTCTTCGGCTAATTCGAACCATTTTACTATGTCTTCAACCTCTTTTTCGGACTTCTGTCTTCCAAGGAATGCTCTACATTGAACTATATGTAGTTCTTTAACATTGTATGCGAGAATATCGATATCACTCCAGCCCCCTACCTTTTTACCAGTTTTTTCTCTTGGAAGATAGAAAGCATAGTCTCTCAATACCAAGAAATTATTTATTTGATAGTATCTAGTAACAATTTCTTCTATCCAACTTGACATCTATATCAAAATTACATAGTAGCTTTGGTTTTTATATATTATAATTTCCTTGGGATACTTCTAGTTAAGGTTATAAGTGGTTAAATATAGGGTATTTATCCGTGTTTTATTATTTTTTGTATTCTTCTAATTTCTTTGTATCTGGTTAGTGCGAATGTCATGCCTATTGTGTCGAAGACTAAGGCTGTTACGGTTATTATTCGTATACTCCATGGTAGGACGAGTGAACATACTATTGCTATTTGTTCAGATGTTGAGGATTTAGTATAATTATACATTAGACTAAAGTTTGAAGCTAGATATTCAGTTTTTCTAGTCTTCCGTCAGGGTATATGAAGTAGAATTCTACATTCTTAACAACTTTCCCATACTTTTCAAGCCACATTTTAGGGACCCGAATATCGTTGCCGAATACTAGAAACTTTCTCTCTGCATATATAGACTCTAGAAAAAGAACATGTTCCGCTATAATTGAAAACTTAGCAGGTGGGATCTTTTCTCCTTTAACCATAGAGAAATACTTGGCATCCCCAACTATCTTATAGTCAGGCGAAACAAAATCGAAACTCTTAGGCCATCCACGCTTCTTACCCGGCCTAAGCTCAACGCCAAAGTACCGCGACATAATCTTCCCTGCAATATCCTGAAAAGCCTTATAGTCAAGGATATTAAGTTCTTCCCCCTTAATTTTAGAAGTATCTTTTTCCTCTATTTTTACAAAATAAACCACCTCTCTACCTAGATCAACATACTCAACAGAGTAACCTGCAGCAAGCCACCCATTTCTAGCTTGAGTATGACCTCTACCTCTCCACCACGCTGAATAAGACCTAGCAGAAGGTGGAAGCCTATGACCTATCATATATTCAATTTCGCTAAATGTCATTTTTATACGACTCTTCCCAGAATTCAAAAGATACTCTTTCAAAGGCTCATATTTGCTTGTAATTATTCATCACCTTTCTTTATTTATCTTAATACATACAATAAGATTAATGTTTATCATTTATATAAAATGACATACTTATAAAT
>JAGGXM010000149.1 GCA_021163045.1 Thermoproteota archaeon
GGGCATTATTAAGTATACTTATTGGGAAACATAACGAACAAATTAAATAGCTAAATATAAAAATGAATGAGTTATTATGAGAACAAAATACAATAATAGATGAAAATCGCTACTATTAGGGGTAATCAAAAATGCCAAAAGGGAGATCAGGATACTCTTTTCCAATAGAAGCACTACCCGAATCTGATCGAGCGCGAATAGCTATAGCTCTAGGCAAGGATCTTCCAATTAAATGGAAACATGCAAGAGAAATCGCAAATGCAATCATGGAGCGTAAATTTTTCCTAAAAGAGGCGATAAAATACCTCCGAGCTGTTATTAGACAAGAAGAAGCAGTCCCATTTAAGAGATTTAATAGCAACGTAGGGCATAGAAAGGGAATGGATAAGTGGAAATGGCCTGCAGGTCGCTATCCTAAGAAGGCATCAAAATATATACTTAAGGTGTTAGAGAACGCACTTAATAATGCTAGACAAAAACAATTGGATGAAAGTCGGCTAAAAATTTTGCTCATAGCAGCACATAAAGGTAGAGTTCTGCGCAGACGACCAGATCGACTTGGTCCAGGAATATTACATGGATGGAAAATTTCGAGAGGAACAAATGTTGAAGTTATCGTAATGGAACTGCCAGAAGAAGAGGAGATAGAAGTACCCGAGCTAGAAGAAGAGACTGAAATAACAGAAGAAGAAACGGAATCGACCGAAGAATCAGAGGAATCTGAAGAATTAGAGGAAATCGAAGAGGAGGCAAGTACTGAAGGAGATTTAGAGGAAAATAAATTGGAAGAAAATTTAATGGAGGCTGATGAATAATGAGTACAATCTCCGGCGGGTCTGTACAGAGTAGAATAATAAAACAAATGCTCCTCAAATTGAGAATTGATGAATACTTACGCAAAAGACTTCCTCCAATTGCAGGATATGTTGGCATAGAGTATACGCCGACCTCTATTGGTCAAAGGATTATCGTATATGCAAGAAACCCCAAAATGATTGTTGGAAGAAAAGGTCGACGATCTAGAGACCTAACAAGAGAAATAAAAGAGAAATTCAATCTAGCAAATCCGCAAATTGAAGTAAAACGGATCAACAAGCCAGAACTAAATGCGCAACTGATGGCTGAAGAAATAGCAAGAGGTCTAGAACGGGGAATCCCTGTAAGAAGAATGGCATATAGTGTTATGAATAGAATCATGGCAGAAAACGCAGAAGGCGTTGAGATAAGGATTGGTGGTAAACTTACTAAAAGGCGATCAAGAAGATATAGATTTGCTGTTGGAACACTAATCCATTCTGGCGAACCAGCTGAGAAATATATTGATGTCGGTAAAGCGGCAGCTTTAACTAAAACGGGCATAATTGGTGTCAAGGTTTCCATAGTCAAATCAGATATAAAATTACCCGATCGATTTAATATACTACCCCTATCTAATGTAGAAGGAAAAATCGAGAGATTAAAAACCGAGATAGAAAAAATGGCTGAAGAACTGGTAAAAGAAAAGGAGGAGGAAGAAAATGACGCTGAAACCGAATGAAATAAGAAAAATGACGCCAGAAAAGCGAAGGGAAGAGCTGAAGAAGCTTCGGCAAGCTCTTTTATCCATTGAAACTAAAAAACAAAGAGGCGCGCTTAAGGAGACAGGAAAAATAAGATCGATAAAAAAGGATATTGCCAGAATTCTGACAATTATGAGAGAATTGGGAGAGCTATAAGGAATGAAATTTCCGAGAGAATTTTTTGAACCCTTAATAGGTAAAAAAGTTAAAATAATAAAGTCTACAGACGAATCTATTGAGGGTGTTGAAGGTATAATTATTAGTGAAACTAAAAATACATTTAAAATTCGGAAATTGAGTAACAACAGAGAAATTAGAGTGATCAAGAAGATTTGTAAATTTCAAATCAAAATTGATGAAAAGAGAAATATTATTGTTGATGGGAAGCTACTTGAAAACCGATATGCAAAAATCAGGAAAATGATTAGAAGGTGATATTGATATGCTAAATCTATTCCCAATACCCGAACAAGAGTGTAATGATAAAAATTGTCCATATCACGGTAAATTAAGAGTCCACGGTCGAATTCTCGAGGGTGTTGTAGTTTCTAGTAAAATGCAAAAAACGGTTGTCGTAAAGATCGACTATATCTGGAGAGATAAAAAATACAAAAGATATGAAAAAAGAAGTTCGAAAATTAAGGCGCATAATCCTCCATGTTTGGACGCCAAAGAAGGAGATCTAGTGAAAATAATGGAAACAAGACCTATCGCTAAAACGGTGAAATTTGTTGTAGTTCAAGTTTTAAAGCGTGCTGAAGAATAAAACCTATTTCTAACCTTGGGGAATAAAACTTTTTATTCTAAATGTTACGTTAATCTAAATATCTTCTTAGTTAGAAAATGTCAAAACTTTAATATTTGGTGTTATTGCACTATAATCTGTAAGAGAGTGTCCATGAGGGAGTTTAATGCCGAAAAGAAAAGCGCAAGCATTTCCAAAGATGAAGGGAACACCAGGAATCCAGACAACCACAAGACTCATCTGTGCGGATAATTCTGGTGCCAGAATTTTGGAGGTAATCTCCGTAATCGGTTATAAGGGAGTTCAGAGAAGACAACCAAAAGCAACGATAGGTGATGTTGTTGTCGCTACAGTTAAAGAAGGTACACCAAAAATGCGAAAGCAAATTGTAAGAGCTGTTATTATTCGCCAAAGAATGCCATATAGACGAAAGGATGGAAGCTGGATTCAATTTGAAGATAATGCAGCAGTCTTAATTAATCAAGAAGGAGAGCCATTAGGGAGCGAAATACGAGGACCTATCGCAAGAGAGGCTGCAAGAAGGTGGCCTAGTATTGGAAGGATTGCAAAAATTGTTGTATAAAAGGAGGCTAAGAGAATGAAACTTGATAAGAAAAAGACATATCAGCCTCGAAAAGTAAGAAAAAGAATGCTTTACGATGCACCATTACATAAGAAACAGAAGATGATGGTTGCACCATTAGCTCCGGAAGCTAGAGAGAAATATGGTATAAGAAGATTTGGTATAAGAACTGGTGATAAAGTAATTGTAAGAAAGGGAAAATATAGAGAAACTGTCGGAAAAGTGATTGAGGTAGATCTTAGAAGACTTGTGGTATATGTTGATAGCGTAACTAGAAAAAGATCGGATGGAAGAACCGTAAATGTTCCAATAAAGCCATGGAATCTCGCTATTTTAGAGTTAGATTTATCTGATGAAAAGAGAAAGGCTATACTTGAAAGGAAGAAAGGCGCAAATCTTCCGGTAGAAATTGAAGAAAAAACAGAAACAGAAAATGTTACCGAACCTATTAGTGAAGAAATTGGTGATTTGGCATGACAAAGCATGGTCAGAGGAAACAATTAAAGAGAATCGTAGCACCTCCGATATTTCCCATTCCAAGGAAAATTATTGGAAAATTTGTAATTAAGCCAACGCCAGGTCCGCATCCGCGTAGTCGAAGTATTCCGCTAGGTATTATCGTGCGTGATGTATTAAAATATGCAAGAACGTTAAAAGAAGTTAAGCATATATTAAACAAAGGCGCAATAAAGATAGATGGGAGAACAATCCGAAACTATAGATTTCCTGTTGGTATGATGGATATTATTGAAATCCCAAAACTCGATGAGAGATATCGAGTAATACCTTATGCAAGATCCTTTATACTGCATAAAATAAACAAAGAAGAAGCTAAATATAAGATAGTAAGGGTCAAAACCAAAAGATTGGCGTCTAAAGGTAAATTCCAAATAGGACTGGAAGATGGCCGTAGCTTTCTATTAGATATCGAAAAAGATGGCGATCTTATTGGTAAAATTCGGGTTGGAGATAGTTTGATGATTACTGTACCTAAACAATCAATTGTAAAGCATTTTCCATTGCAGGAAAATATGTATGCAATGATTACAGCAGGCCATCATATGGGTAGGCATGGTAAAATTATAAAGATACATAAAATTTTTGGACCTAAAGCAAGTACAGTTCATATAGTTACTACAAAGGAAGAAGAAATTGTTACAGCCTTGGACTATGTACTCGTTATCGGCGAAGAAGGACCAAGTATATCACTACCTGAACAATTTATTAATGAAACGAGAGATAGGTGATTTCCGTGGCAACTACAGAAACTCCAGAAACTATGAAAGAACTAATTAATAGGATCTGGGACAAATATAAAGAGAGATATAAGAATCCAATGCGCATACCTAGAATACATTCTGTTGTTATAAATTGCTCTTTAGGCGAGTCTGGGGAACCTCTCGAACGTGCACGAAAAATATTAGAGGAACTTACTGGCAGAAAACTTATGCTCCTGAGGGCAAAAAAGACCATAAGGCCATTTGGAATACATAAGAATCAAGCAATTGGCTGGAAAGTCACCTTACGTGGCGAGCAAGCCTATGCATTCCTTAGGAGAGTCCTTAAAGTATATGATAATACTCTGTGGTCAAATGCAATTGACAATAATGGAAATTTCTCATTCGGTATTGACGAGCATATAAAAATACCTGGTGTAAAATATGATCCAAAGCTAGGGACGATCGGCTTCGATGTATGTGTTTCTATGGAGCGACCAGGTTATCGGGTAAAAAGAAGAAGACTACGAAGATCAAAAATACCATCACGGCATAGATTAACGAAAGAAGATACAAAGATATTCTTGGAAATGATGAATATAAAGATAAAAGAAGGTAAGAAAGAAGTCGAGGAATTTGGACTTGGTTTTGGTGTTGGAATACGGAGAGAAAGTATTGGAGAAAAGGAACAACCAAAGGTAAAAACCAAGGGAAAGAAGGCGGGAAAATCCAAGAAAAAAGGTAAGAAAAAGTAATAGGTGCTTTTGAGTTGGAAAATTTTTTTACAACAAAATATCAAATTATTCTTTCTCATAGAGATTGGGATGGATTATTCGGTGGCGCCCTAATTTCTAGAATTTTTGAACTACCTGTTAAATTTCTCAACAGAATTGACGCTGCAGAAGCAGCAATTATTGTAGAGGTACCGATTTCAAGAAGTTCTGTAATTGAGTCAAGTTTAATAATCGATCATCATAATTGTAAAAAATCAGAATTTTATGCTTTGCGCTACGGAAATATGTTCATTTGTGATGAAAAATACCCAAGTGTAACTCAGCTGATATCAGATATCTTTAATGAAGATTTACCTAGTGAATTCCAAGAAGCAATCAATTATCTAGAGCAGGGCGAAATTAACAAAAGCCAACTAGCTAATGACATGTTTTTTGCATATATTTCAAATCTGGAAAAATTTCCGTTTAATATGTTACTTAGAGCAATTAGAGATGGAAATTGGAAGTTCCTTCATAGTTGGATCATCGAAAAAGCGAATAAATTGGATAAAAAGAGAATCTTAACTGTTAAGGACGCTCTTCTAAAGGATGTAAAACGAATATCTAGAGATGTAGCACTAATAAAGTATAGAAAAGATAATCCATTGGAAAATGGCGCCTCGAAGTTGGCTTTACTTGAATTACAGGATGAATATAAGGTAGTGATAGCTCTTGCTCTAAAAAATGGCTATGTAGAAACTGGAACTATAGCGACCAAGAAGAACATTAATCTAAATCCAGTATTCACCTATTTAGAAAATATGGGAATAGACGCGGGTGGAAGAAGGACAGTGGGCGGCTTTTGTTTTAGGCATAATATATCACTAGAGCAAGTCATATCTATTCTAAAAGAGGCAATGAAAGAGTTAATATAAAGAGTTGATAGAGGAAGATAGTGAAACTAAAGTAAGGTTTATAAATAACTGTATAGTATGGATTATACGGCATTGCCGGGGTAGCTCAGCGGCCAGAGCGCCGGAGAGATCGCGGTCTCGGCGAGACTCATAATCGGCCAAAGAGGCCAGACTTTTGGCCGCTGGGAAATCCGGAGGTCGCGGGTTCGAATCCCGCCCCCGGCATTTCTGAAATAAGAAAAACGATTTCTTCATAACTTTAAAATCCACATTCATATTAGAAAAGTTGAGCAAGACAAATTTTAATCTTAAGAGTGCAATTTAACTATTAGAAATAGACGAGGGAATTACTTGATAAAAGAGATCGAACTAATTAATTTCATGTCTCATAGGCATACTAAGATAAGCCTAGTACGAGGAATCAATGTACTAGTTGGTAAAAAAGGAAGCGGAAAAACAGCAATAATTGAGGCAATCAAACTAGCTTTCGGCGGATCTGGTAAATTAAGACAGAATTATCTAAAGGATTATATACGGCATGAAGCGCCAGAGAGCATAATTCGACTAACTATAAGAAATGGAATAAAAATGCCAAATGGCAACCTAGTAAGACTCTTTGAAAATTTACCAGCTAATTCTAATATTGTTATCGAAAGAATCATTAGACGAGATGGTCAATCACTTCTAAAGGTAAACGGCTCAAATACACGAAGATCGGATTTGATAAAAAAACTTCTCAGAGTGAATATTGACCCAAAAAACATGCTTTTCTTTATACCACAAGAGCATGTTAATATTTGGCTTAAGAAAAATTCCAAGGAAAGAATAGATTTACTACTGAGTGCCTTAGGACTTCTCGAACTCAAGGAGAAAATTCAAAATGTACGAAAGGAAATAGAGGATAAAACGAAGGAAAGAGATAAATATATACGGGCTCTGAACGAATGGAAAACAAGATTAGTTGAAGAAGAAAAATCGATCGTGGCACCAGATATTGCATGGAAGGAATTAATAAACTATTATGTCTTTCGGATAGCAGAACTCGTTTATAGGAAAAAAAGTATCGAAAGTAACATTGAAAAATTGAAAGAAAAAGAGCAGGATCTCAAAAAAGAAGCGGCGGATCTGAAAATCTTTATTGAAGAGTTTGATAGGAAAAGGAAAGATCTTGATGAAAGAATCATGAAGATTCGTTATGAATGGGAAAAATTAACAGGTAGTGATCTTCCTGCGCTAGAAAATGAGCGTAAAGTTCTTGAAGAAAAAATAAAGGAACATCAAGCCCGGTTAATAGAGTTGGATGAGAAATATGAGAGAGAGCAGTCATTTTTAAATGAAATCAAAAAGCGTTGGGGAACAACAGACATCAATGAGCTTGAGCAGATTATTAGACAAAAAAAGGAGGAGATCAAAGAGATAAATCAGAAATTACTCTCAGACGAATACATTAGGAAGATAAATTTAATAGAAGATGAACTTAAGCAGTTAGATGATAAAAAAAGAGATTTATATCAAAAGTTGGAAGAACAAAGAGAATTTACTCATAAAATTTTTGGAAAAATCGATCCCTATGGAATTGTAGAGGACGTATATAACCGAGTGACAAGAGAAGGCATCAGGGAACAGATTCTTGGCCCTATTTTATTTGAAATTAAAGTAAATCTTCCAATAGATAAGCTTAGGGAGTTTATAATTCCTATAGAAAATGCTATTGGATACAGGTTGTTATCCTCCTTCGTAGCATTATCTGACGCAGCATATAACAAGCTAAATCAAATAGCTAAAAATCGGAAATTTGGTCATCATTTACGAGTGCTTACCATAAGTGCTCCAAAAGAGGGGCGCCTAGTTAGTACTCTTACTTACCAATTAGCTAGACAAATGATTAAAATTGCAAAAGAAAAAAGGAAGCAACTTAAGGATAAAATAAAAAAAGTACTAAATCGATTACAAGGTGCTATCCCTCTTTGGGTCTGTGATGTACTTGAGGCTCCACCACCAATAATGGCAATAATCGAATCTTACAATTGGGATGTTCCCATTGTTGTTGATAGAGATACAGCGGCAGTAGTAATGGAAAATCTTGATATAAAAAAGGTTGTAACTCTAGACGGAGATGTAATAGAGCGAAAAAGTGATCGACTTGTTGGGGCATCAATTTATACAACTCGTGTTTCTCCATACAAATCCGAAGAAGAAACGTTGCTATTTAACCTATCTAGTATTAATATTGAAGATCTAAGACGATTTGAAGAGGAAGTACTCGAAGAAATAAAGGAATTAGAAATAGAGTCTAAAGTATTAAAAGAGAAAATAAGAGAGATGAAAGAGGATCTGCCTCTAGCGATTAAACAGCAGAATAAGAGAAAACAAGAACTAGAGGAAGAAATAAATCAAATTAAGATTGATGAAATACAAATTAGAAATGCCCTTGCTAGAATACAAGAATATCCGAAGAAGCGAGAGAGAATTATAGAGGCAATAGATCTTCTTCAGAAGAGAACCGACGAAGTTATTGATAAATATATGAAATTGAAAGAGAAAATAGTAGAATTGAAGCATATCGAGGAAAACCTACAAGAACAAAAAGAATTACTGATAAGCGAATATGGCGAAAGTATAGCACGGCTTGATTCGATAGAACGAGAATTAGATGAGCTACCAGCGCGAATTAAAGGATTAGAACACCAAAAAAATGATATTTTACTGGAAATTTCTACAATTAAGAAAGAAATTTTTGCTATTATTGAACTATTAAAACGAGTTAAAATCCATAAAGAGGAAGAGTCCGAAAATATACTTGAAAAGGAGATATTAGAGCCTGCAGAGCAGCTTCTAAGAAAACTTTCTATAGAAGAAATCATTGCAGAAAAAGAAAGATTAAAAGTCAGGTCAGAAAATTATAGAAGAGAGATTCTTTTGATGGAGGATCGGCTCTTGGCTTTATCTACGATCAGAGAAAAAGTCAAGGAGTATGAGCAAAAAATCAAAAAGATCGAGATCGAAATGAACGAAATCGAGGAACTTTATAAAAAGGAACTCAGAGAGCTAATTTCGAGTCTACATAAAAAAGTCGAGGAAATTAATAAGAACTATAAGAGAATCCTGAAATATTTAAACCTACGAGGTAATGTTAAACTTATTGGTGAAACTTTAAACGATCTTAAGTTTTTAATAACGATAAACTTGCATAGGAAAAAACCAGTATCCCTCGATCGAGGGGGCTTTAGCTCTGGTGAGAAGACAGTTGCAATTATGGCTATGATCATATCAATGTTTTTAACATCACCAGCACCAATATATCTCTTCGACGAATTTGATGCCTTCTTAGATGATGAATCACTACTACAAATCCTAAAAATAATAAAGACAGTACTACGAGAGTACCAGGGGATAATAACCACGACACATAGAGAAGAGATCATTGAGAATGCAGATAAAATATTTGTACTAAAATTTGATGAAGTAGAACAAGAGACACAAATTATTGAGATTATGCCACCATTGAAATTCTAGTTTGCATTAATTAGAAGGGTAACATTAAATGCAAGAAGAGAGAGCTATAGTTAGAGCGGTAAGAGGTCTCATACTGCAGTTATGTGATTATATAAAGATACGGGATGAAAACTTAGTTGATGAGATAATACAAAAATTAAGAGAACTTGCATCTAATGAAGCAGCATTAAAATTCTTAATTAAAGAGAAGAGCTTGGGAACCGATTTATTCGAGAAAATAAAGGATTATATAAAATCAAGACATATGTCTATTGAAGATTTTCTAAAACACGAATTACAAGAAAGAAAGGCCCCCTCCGCAATTGTTAGATTCCTATACGAAGCAATTAAACGGGGTAGAAATCCATTTTCATTTAAGGTGACCATTTTAGGCATCTCTTTGGATGTTATGAAAAAAGGATTTACTAGAATCGTGTTTATGAAGAAACCCGCAGTTCTCAAAGCAACTAAAAAGGAGAGCAAAGAACTTTTAAGTAACTTACGCACTATAATTGATAAGAGAAAAAAGATAGAAAACGCCAAGAATTTGATGATAAATGAGCTTACGAATGCATATAAAGCCCCAAAAATATCTGAGATTATCGCATTAAATAGACCAAGAACTTACCAAGAACGATACATCAGATTAATAGCTCTAATTGAACTTATAAATAGCGATATTGTTAAATTAAGTAGGAAAAAAACAGATATAATTATCAAGAAACAAGATTCTGGTAGTATACAATGAATCGTTCTACAGATCAAAAAATGGAATTGGCTATACGAAGAGCTGCTGCGCTAATACTTGCAAAAAGATATAAGTCAATAGGAGTCCCCCTGTCAAAAATAAGAAGAATATTATCTAAGCAAAGAATACCAGTAGATGTTGGTCTAATGGAGCTCCAAAGAAGATTTAAAGCCGTTGGGCTTCTACTAAAAGAAATTGAGGAAATGATTGGCGGAAAAAAATATAGACGGCTAATTGCCGTAATAGACCCTGAGTTGGATGTAAAAGAGATCAAACCTTATGATGACGAGACATTAACGATTCTAGCAGTAATTTATTCCAAAGCGTATTCTTCAGAGATATCTATAGAGGATTTAAAAGCGGAACTACGAAATCTTCTAAATTTAGATGAAAAAGAAATTTCATCCATGTTACGACGTGTTCTTAGAAAGTTACTACGAGATTCAATAATTTCAATGACTCCAAAAAGAGGCTTAATACGGATAACCGAGTTTGGAAAAGCAATAATGCCACCCAAAGAACAGATTGATCGATTGATCCTTGATGTTCTATATTTAGGGCCTGAAGTAGAGGAGGATAAAAATGGAAGCAAATTATGAGCTTCCTCTTTGGTTTCCACTAAGAAAAGTTGCTGAAAAGGCCACTATAGAAGAAATGATTAACATTGGTAAAGCACGGTTACTTAGGCTATTAAATTTCCGTCCAGACTCTGCGGGGGAATCTATTAAATTAAATCTCCTTAATGGAAGAGAGGAACTCATTGGAAATCTTACCCTGAGAATCGTTGCTGCTGTTTCTGAGGACAGAATTTTTACATCTTGGTTGATCGAAAGGGAAGGAGATTTCTTCTCTTGGGCAATAAAACATGCGAATATAACTGAAAAAAAAGCGATTATTAATGAGTTGTTTAAGACTATTCAGATCGGGTGGTCTGCAGCTTTAAATGAACTTAGAATGGATAAGGATAGCATCTGGAGAGAACTTTATTATATATTCGATAGAGTAGCAAGGGAATCAAAAGGCGAGGTTGATCCACAGAAAATCAGTAAGAACTTATTTAGAGAAGATGGGGTCTGTATTGTTAGATTCTGGGAGGTACCAAGACTTATCAAACGGCGACGAGGAATCCTACGAAATGGATGGTTCATCACCTTCATG
This sequence comes from Thermoproteota archaeon, assembly GCA_021163045.1. Lineage (GTDB taxonomy): Archaea > Asgardarchaeota > Njordarchaeia > Njordarchaeales > Njordarchaeaceae > Njordarchaeum > Njordarchaeum guaymasense. The sequence goes on from JAGGXM010000149.1 coordinate 11,133, forward strand.
GATACAATAATATCCGAAGCCAAATGGGCATATGAGCGTGTTCTATACCATAAAATTCAGGAATTAATTGTAAGAAAAAAGCAAAAGAATTTAAACCCAGCATTTCAAGAAATTTCGGAACAAATAATAAATATATGGAAAGAAAGACGAGCGCAATTCATATCATCAGTTCCAGCAATAAAAGATGCAGGAGCTAAACCTTGGGAACGTGAAGATTTATTTCCTCTTTGCATGAGAATACTAAGGAATCGCTTGAGAACTACAGGTTACTTGTCACATGGAGAAAGACTGCAGATCGGACTCTTTCTTAAGAGATTAGGAATGCCTTTAGAAGACCAAATGAAAATGTGGTATACTTATGCAGTAGATAATTTAGGAATGTCTTGGGATGAATTTGAAAAGAAAGCAGGTTATATAATAAAGCACATTTATGGTTTAGTCGGAAGTAAAAAAGATTACGAAGTACCTAAATGTGATACTATTATTACGAAATATTTCTGTCCGTATCATACACTTCAAATAGATGAACTGCGGGAGGTAATATCTAATCTCAATATAACGACTGAAAATTTTAATGATAAAATCCCCCAGATATTAAGACTTTCTGAACAAAGAAAACCTAAATTGGCATGTTGGTATTACTTACAATTAATTACACAAGTTAGATTAAAGGAGAAAGAAATCTCGCATCCAATTCAATTCTTTCGATTAGCGATTAAATTTAGTAAGAAAAAAAGATAATATGTTGGGGAAAAAAATGGTATTTAAAATAGAAAAAAAGGAATTACCGCTTATTTTTTCCAGGGTAATTCGAGCCGGAATAGATCCCTATCTGATGCAAAAAAAGACAGCAGCTGTATTCGGATTGGGTGGATTGGGCATTTTGGTCTCAGAAATGCTTGTTCGAACAGGTATTGGTAAACTAATCGTTGTAGACCGAGATGTTGTTGGCGAAGAAAATCTAAATCGTTTAGGCTATTCCTCTGAAGACCTGAATAAACCAAAAGTTAAAGTGGCTAGCATAAAGCTAAAAACATTAGCTACAGTACGAGGTTTATCATTTCCTCTAGAGATAGAGAGCTATACAGCAGATATAATCGGCTGGGAGAAGTTGCCAGAAATTGTGCAAAAAAGTGATGTGATTTTTACGTGCTTAGATAATCTCGCAGCAAGGTTGGAAGTTAATTATTGGGCTATAAAAAAAGGAGTTCCACTAATTGATGGAGGGACTAGTCTTAATGGTCTAAGAGGACGTGTTATAACAGTAATTCCTTACAAAACGCCATGCATTGGATGCTATTATGATCCAACAACATTAAAAGATATTGACTCGGAGGAAAATATTGCTGCTTGTGGGGCATCGCTTCCAACAGTTATGTCAATTGTTGCAGCGCTCCAAGCACATATCGGTATTTCAATTCTCCATGGCAAAAATAGAGAGATAGTTCCTCGAATTTTTATTAATCTGGAGCACGGAATTAATTTTGTTCTTGATGTAAACGTTAAGAGAAGGAGAAACTGTCCATTTTGTGGTACACAAAGGTGAGAAAAATGAATAAAGAAGATAAAAAAGAAGTAATAATAGAGGTTATCGATACGCCAAGGGGTCCAGTACCTAGCGCAGAATCCCTAAAAAGTCTTGTTAATGCTTGGAATGAGATTCTTCTAAAAATGAATAAAACATTTATCCGAATATCGGATAATCTTTTAAGACTCAATGAAAAAATCTCGAATATCTTGATAGGAATAAAAACGTTGCAGAATCAAATAGATATTTTTTCTTCTCGTGCATTAGAAATAAAAATTGGATTAAATAGGTTGGATTCCAAGCTAGAAGATATAGTATGTCAATTAAAACAAAATTTTAGATACACTGTGCATGAAAAAGAAGACTTTGCCCAAGAAATTAAGGATGTATTCGGAAAAGAATCAAAAATCAGCAAAAAATCGAGAGTCGGTTCATCAAATATATCAGACCTATTAAGAAGAATCAAATTAGAGAAAGCGTCAAGAATGAAAATTCCCGAGAGGGCTCAAGAAGCAAAAGTTATAATCATATCTGGAGATGAAAAAAGGGTTCTTTCTTTCCTTAAAGGACTATCCATTAAAATAAAAAAGGAGCCTTACTTTCTTGATGTAGATAAAATAAGTTCAAAGCATTTTGAAATCGACTTAATCGACATTCTCAAAGCAGAGATCATTGTAGTAGTAGAAAATGCTGAACTTTTTACGGGGTTACCAAGTATAGCAAAGAATACTTATTATCCGTTAGCATTCAGCAAATTAGTTAAAGAACTAAAGGGTAACCCACAGTACCCCGGAGTTCTTATTTTATGGACAAACGCTCCAGAAATGATAGATCCAGATATTTCTTTAAACGCAGTAAAAGTAAATTTGGATTAGAAGAAAATCCAAGCAAGGAGCACAGACATAACAAACATTACAGAGATTATCACAACAGCACGAGGACCGACCTTTATACCACTAAGTTCTTCGTCATAGAAACGAATTAATCCTGCACCAGTAGGAGGCGTTCTTAATCCCTTCTCTTTTCCTCTTTTCTCACGGCCTTCCTCTTCCTCTTCATCATAGTAGGACACGAGTAATCACCCGATAAAGAAACTTACGAAAGGAGTATAAAAATTTAAGCTCCATGGGGTCAAAGGAATAAGACCTCTCCAGAGAAGTTCACTACTAAAGTGTCGGCGTCTATACAACTTCCTTTATATTTGACTTTGGGCTGAGCTGGACTGAATATTAAAGTTATTTTGTTAAGGAGATCCTTTATTGATGTGGATTTTTCAAAGAAAAAAATATATGGTATCTGAAAGGGACTATTCTCACGAACTAAATAGATATACGGCTTGATTTTTAAGCTATAGGAGTCCTTTGTTTTAATCTCCAATTTGCTCTGGTTGAAATATATGTTATATAAAAAATCAGCGAATTTCGGTATAACGTACATGTTTAACTCCCATTTCGACATACCACTAGGAATAATTACTCTGAGTCCATTTATCCAGATAATCTTAGGTAACTCTTCTTCTTTGAGAGGACGAATAAGAGTTTTGAGTTCTACCAAGGTGTGATTCTCAAAGTAAAAACTTCTAATGGCTCCATTTTTTGAAGATAATATTAGCAAATCCTTATGCTGATTTCTGAGATTCTCTACATCGATAGCTGATGGAAAAAGATCCTCAGATTCGCTTATAAAAGGATGAGAATGCAATGTGCCAATTAGACTAAGTACAGGTAAAGTTGAATTAATTAGCAAAATTTTTGATAAGGCATTCCCTTTGAGAAATGTTGTAGATTGGATTTCATAATTAAATTCTACTAGATCATATATTAGATACCTCTCTCTCCAGCGAGTTCCAATCAGGTAAAATCCTATTTCTTTGCTAGAGGAAGCAATTTTATTTTGAGAAGTAGTCCATAATTCTTCTGGAAAAATTATTAAGGGATAGGAGTAAGTCATTAAAGACCCTAGCCGAGCATTTCGGCGGAACTTATTTGAAATGATACAGTATTATATTCCCTTAAGATGTCGCCAACAGACTTCCCAACAAAACTTATTGGTTCTCCGCCCCCAGTTATGCCGATTTTTCCGCTTTTAATACCTAATTTTTTAGCTGCACTTTCGATAACTCTTTCCATTAAGTCCTTTGTTGTTGTTTTTATTGAAATGACATGTCTTAGATTATCCGCCCTTTGAAAATATAGGGTAACAATATCTGGGATCTCCTTATCTACTACACTCTTTTTTTCTGTTATTTCTAATGTCTTCTTCTCGTGTTGCATTTTGTTTTCACCAAGGGTTTATTTTCTAAAACTAATTAGACAAAATACAGTATTAAAGTTTGATGTGATATTATGTGATATTAAATAAAATTAGCTAAATAGTTTTTGAAATATTCAAATATGAAACCTAATAGTTTAAGAATTTGATATTTCTAACAAGATTATTTAAGGTGTTTTTTATTGATGATGGAAAGTAAGGCAGATACTACGGATAAATTAAAGCTTAATCCGCCCATTTTGCTAATAAATTTTAAGGCGTATCCACAAGGTACTGGAGAAAATGCAGTAAAGCTCGCAGAAATTGTGGAAGATGTTTCGAATTCATTTAAGGATGTAACTTTTGTAATAGCGCCACAAACGATAGATCTAAGGCTCGTAAATAAGGTTGTTAAAAATACGAAGATATTTGCACAACATGTTGATCCGGTTCATCTTGGTGCATTCACAGGAAGTACTCCTCCTGAACTTGTAAAAAAAGTGGGTGCCGTAGGTACATTACTAAATCATTCCGAGCGACGTGTAGCGCACGAGATCATAAAGAAGACTATTGAGATTAATAAAGAAGTAGGTCTAATAACCTGTGCTTGTGCTGGAAGTCCCGAAGAGAGTGGAAAAATAGCTCAGTATTATCCTGAATTTTTGGCATTTGAACCTCCTGAGCTCATTGGTACAGGAATTAGCGTGAGCAAAGCAAAACCAGAAGTGCTCAAGAAAAGCATAGAAAACATATTAGCGAAGGGAAATGGTAAAGTAATTCCACTTTGTGGTGCCGGAATATCTAATGGGGATGACGTCGCTAAGGCTATTGAACTTGGAGCAAAAGGCGTTCTTGTGGCATCGGCGGTTGTGAAATCGAAGGACCCATACTCAATTTTGCATGAAATGGCTGAGGCTGCTAGCGTTTGATTAATAGTAATGAAAAACGGGCCCGGCGGGATTTGAACCCGCGACCTCCACCTCCGCAGGGTGGCGCTCTATCCATACTGAGCTACGGGCCCAATTTCTCTATAGTTTTTTTCTAAAGGGAATAATTCTCTTCTATACTGCATTTAGCCTTCTTGATCAGTTCCAAAAATCTCTTCTAAACTTGGCATCTCTGTTGGTTCCTTCTTAAGTTTTAATTGTATCGCCCTGAAAAGTATCTTGCCTATAAAGCTTAAAGAAAACTTATTTCCCTTTTTTATAGTAATAGGGAAGCCCAGTTTCTCTTTTAAAGAGTGAATAAAGGTTCTGACCGAAACGGGTTTTAAGCCTATCTTCTGCGCAATTTCTTTTGAAGTCATTCCACTTTGGATTCCCGAGAGGATTTGATACATCCTCTCAAGTGAGCCATCTTTAGAGCGCTTTTTAATTTCTTGGCTGATAAGTATTATGGGATCTTTATCTACAATTTTTCTTGAAAAAAATTCAACTAAAAAAGCCTCTAAATTCATACTGGGTTCTTCTGTAAAATCTTTCTCTGAGTTTTGGGAAGATGATCCGAATGGTGCGCGAACCGTAACATAGATCTTATCATAATCCTGAACGCCCATTTCTTCTAGTGTAGCGGAGTCTTCCCAAATTTTATTTTGATAACCGATAAAAAGATCGTCCGGATCACGGCCAAATTTATCAGCAATTCTTTTCTTGAGCTCCTTTACTGTAATACTTCTTGGTACATCATCTTCAACAACCGTTGCAAAAGCAATAATTCTGATTTTTACCATAATACATCCCTCATTCCTTAATAAACCAATATTTCCTTGGAAAATCTTCACGGACAACCAATCCTAATTGATACATTCGATCCAGTACTCTTTCAGCTTTAATGTAATCCCAACCAAAGATGGATACAAGATCCGGAATAGAAATGAAGTCTCTATCTGCAGAAAGGGATAAAACTTTATTAATCTCTTCTTCTAGTGGCTCTGTTACTACATAATATAAGCTTCCAACTTTCAAAAGATCGAATATTAGACCTTTTTCTTTAAGAATTTTTAGTGAACGAAGGACATCCTCTGGCTTGAATGTTATGTTTGGAAATTTCTTGTTAAGCGTTCCTACAATTGTACTTAGTGGGAAGATATTTTCTTTCTCGGCTTCCAATAATCTAAGGATCTCAAGAGCCAACTTTAAATGGAATTTCCCCATAATTCTATCCATTAAACCCGGCTTAATGGTCGGCGATTGATCTAAACCTATTTGATTTAATAATCTATCTAGAGATATGGCTAGGTTGCTCTTACTGGAGTTACCCCATTTCTTCTGGAACTCCTCAATTGCTCTTACTGCTTCGGAAAGTTTACTTATTACTACTTTAAGATCCTTTAACATCAGTTCGTATTTTTTTCTTTTTTTTGCACTCTGTAAGCGTAATTTCCTCTCGATTTCAGAAATCCCCATATTAGTACACCATATCCTCTTTGAAAAGTATGCCTCTAGACTATTATTTTCTACATTAAATTGAATAAAAATGATTTGCCAAAAAAATCTTAAGTGGATTATCTAAATTTATACTACTCACTCTTCTTGTTACCAGAAATCCTTTTCCACTCTTTTCTTTCCATAAACGGAGGTGGTAGGGGTCCTTCTTCAATAGCTTTTAGTAATTTTTTTCTTAGAGAAGAAAATCTTTTTCTAAGCCTATTGACGGCTTTTCTTATAGCTTCAAAAGGGCTATTCTCTTTTGTTTTTACAACGAGAAGGATTCTATCAAATAAGGGGTGCTCAATTTTATAGGAAGCGAAGGTAACATCGGGATCTCTTAAAAGCTCGTATACTAATGAGTTGAAAAAAGTATGAGTCTCACCAATAACTCGTATTTCAAGACTATTTTTAGTAGAGTTCAGTATTTCGATTTCGATTTCCCGTGAGCGTGGAGTCCACCAAGGAGCCCGTCGATAGTAGATTTCACTCAATCTGGTCACACTCAAAAAATTTCTTTATGGGTACCTATAACAAATAGAATCCTAATCTATATAAAGTATTCATTATTTTTCAGGATATCTTAAAACACGCTTTAGTGCACTAATAAGCTCACTCAAATTGCTAACACGAATAAAATGTCCGCGTTTTTCTGCCATTTTTTTACATGTATACTTTCCCCAACTACTACCAGGAATTTGTATTACATGTAGTCTTCTAAACTTTTTAGCTACAAATAACGGATCAATGCCTCTATTGAAGTCGCCATCGGTTACTATTAAAGCCCATTTCTTCATTGTGGTTTTTGCCTTAGAGAGCTCCTTAAGGCCATATTTTAAAGCGCGAGAAATGTTTGTAAAGCCAAAAGGCTTTATTTCAAGAATTTCGTCTATTATAGATGTAATCTTCTTTTTTTCGTATAGAGACTTAACTACATAAGTATCCTCATTGAAAACAATGATCGAAAAAAGATCTCTCTCTCCTAGTGCTGATGCGACAAGAGCTGAGATAATTGAAGCATAGAAATTCTTAAGACCAAACATACTACCGCTAACATCAACTATGACAACACCAATTGTTTTTTTCTCTCGCTTATCGATGACGAAAATATCCCTCTTAGTTAGCGTGTCTGTTATAATTTTATCTAATCCAGCATCAATAGTACGCTCAAGATCAAAATCCAAACCGATTTTATATGGGATTCGTTTCTTCAGTTTTCCTCGGAAATCCGTTTTTTTATCTGCTATACCAATTGCCTTCTTGAGCACAATTTCTTGAACTAATTGCTTGAATACCTTTCGTTTTGCTCCAGAGATGTGATCCTTTATGATATAAAATAATCGGATAACATCCATACTAGAGAGATCCTTAATCGATAAGTAGTGTTTCTCAAAAATATAAGCCAATGCATATGGATTCATTTCCCCGAGAGAGATAAGTGCTTTTATATTTCCAACTTTTAGAGCAATTTGGCTTAAAGAAACAAGGCTATTAAAATCAAGAGGATGCCCGATATTAGATAGAATATGGCTTATATTCCTTTTATTTATAATTGACCAAATTAAATTGCTAGCAACACGGCCATACAATCTATAAAGAGCTTTTTCAATGTTCTTAATTTGAGGATCTTGGACCAAAGCTGGTTTCTTTCTTAAAAGGTCATTATTAACTCCCGAATTAATAATTGAGCTATAGTTGGTTTTTTTCTGTTTTCTAAAATTCTGAAATACAGGTTCTTCAAGGCGAATTTTCCGTTTATTTGATTTTCTGCTGAATTCTTGAACGAAAAAATGAGGAATCTTCTACAATATCCTCAACAATTTCGCCCAGAATATCCTCAAGAGATCTGTCTGATTCTTCGGCTATTTCTATTTTTGTACCTAGAGCATTTACTACAAATTTTATGAGCTCATCATACGACATATTCCCTAAAAGAGAAAGGATGCGTGCAAGATCGATTGCACCACGTACTGAAGCGCCTCTCTTAATCAAAGGATGTCTTCTTGTAGCTCTAACTATCGAGACAGAAAACGCGATAATCTCTTCAGGGGCATCTGTATGTCTTCTAACGATCTCGATTTCCTCTTCCCTGCTCTGGTATTCGAGCTTTATCCATATAAATCTATCACGTAATGCTTCACTTAAAGGTGATACCCCTACATATTCTTCGGGATTTAGTGTCGCAATCACCCAGAACCCGTCTTTCGCTTTAATTTCGCCCAATTTTGGTATCTCTATTACTCTTTCATCCAACGCGGGAATTAGCACATTTTGAGCCCCTTCGCTAAGTCTATTTAGTTCATTTATTAATAGGATTCCCCCTTCCAACATAGCTCTAGTTAGTGGACCTGGTACAAAGGATTTCCAATTCCATCCTTCCTTTAGAACAAGCTGCGGCTCGAAATATCCAACGAGTTTATATTCGTCAAATCTCTCGTCACCATCGATTCTTATAAATTTTTGATTAAAAAAAGAGGCAACAGCCCTTGCTAAAGTTGTCTTTCCGACACCAACAGGACCCTCTATGAGTACAGGCTTCTTTGCCAACTTTGCTATTATTATAGATTTTATTTCTTCTAATCGACCAACAATATTTGATCTCGCAATTAATTCCTCAGCCATTCTGTTTACATTCATATAGATAACCATCCTTATGTGGTTTCAACAGTTTCAAGAATATCTCTTCTTCGTAAAACTCTTCGCTTGAAGTATTCCTTTACCTCCTCATAGTATTTAAGGAGATCTGGTGTAAGACTAGCATGGACCTTCTCCATCGCTTTTATAAAGTCGCTCATTGAAACATATTTTGCATTAATATCCTTCCTTAATGCCGTCATAGCAGCTTCTCTAACGAGCGCCTCTATATCAGCACCAGAATATCCTTTTGTTAATCTTGCTAATTCTTTCAAATTAACATCAGGACCTAATGGCATATTTCTAGTATGAATCTTTAGAATATGCAGTCTTGCCTTTTGATCCGGCGCTGGTACATAGATCATACGATCAAAGCGACCGGGTCGTAGAAGAGCTGGGTCTAGTAAATCGGGTCTATTTGTTGCTGCAATTACTATGACTTCCCCACGGGATTGTAAACCATCCATTTCTGTCAGTAACTGTGATATAACCCGCTCGCTAACACCGCTATCACCACTATATATGCCTCTTCGTGGAGCTAATGAATCAATTTCATCAAAGAATATGATTGCTGGGGAGGCTTGCCTGGCTTTTCTGAAGATTTCTCTTACAGCTCTTTCGCTTTCACCCACCCATTTACTTAGAAGTTCTGGGCCTTTAACGCTGATGAAGTTTGCCTCACTTTCGGTCGAAACCGCCTTTGCTAGTAATGTTTTACCGCACCCAGGAGGGCCATAAAGCAAAACTCCTTTTGGCGGTTTGATTCCAATTCGTTCAAAAGCAGATGGATACTTTAGGGGCCATTCTACTACTTCCATTAATTGCTGCTTAACATCCTCTAAACCGCCAATGTCTGTCCATCGTACATTTGGTATTTCAACATAAATTTCACGTAATGCACTGGGTCTAATATCATTAAGTGCATCTAGAAAGTCCTTCATAGAAACCTTTAAATTTTCCAGATGCTCTTCTGGTACGGGATCCGGGTCGTCTATCTTTACATCGTATTCCTTCAGAAATCTCCGTAAGGCATGCATAGCACTCTCTCGAACTAAGGCTGCGAGATCGGCTCCTACGAACCCATGGGTTAGCTCAGCCAGTTTTTCCAGATTAACATCTTTATCTAAAGGAACGCCTCTCGTATGGATCTTTAGAATCTCCAGTCGACCTTGTGTATTTGGTACGCCGATTTCTATCTCTCTATCGAACCGTCCAGGTCTCCTAAGCGCGGGGTCAAGAGCATTAACTCTATTTGTAGCACCGATTACAACAACATTTTCTCTAGGTTCAAGGCCATCCATAAGTGCAAGAAGCTGGGAAACGACTCTTTTTTCCACATCCCCAGTAACCTCAGATCTTTTTGGAGCAATTGCATCTATTTCATCTATGAATATTATTGCTGGAGCTCTTTTTCTAGCTTCTTCAAAGAGGCGTCTTAGTCTTTCTTCGGATTCTCCGTAGTATTTACTCATGACTTCTGGGCCGCTGATTGATACAAAGTATGCATCAGTTTCATTAGCTACAGCTCTAGCTAATAGGGTTTTGCCCGTACCAGGAGGACCATAGAGCAAGATTCCTTTTGGTGGATTTAAATTTAACCTACGGAAAAGTTCTGGATGCTTGAGAGGTAGTTCAACCAGCTCTCTTATTTTCTGGATAGCTCTTTTTAGTCCCCCGATGTCCGAGTATGAAACACCATTTCCCTTTAATTGTCTTGCAGGGCGGGGTTTGAAATCAATTCTAGTATCATCTCCTATGATAGTAACGCCCTGAGGTTCCGTTAAAATAACAACAAAGGGGGCTCGTTTCCCAAGAACTGTTAAGTAAACCACATCACCTTCTACTACAGGGATATTTCTTAAGGACATTCTTATTTCTCTAGTTATATCTAGTGGCAATATCGACGAAGAAACAGTTAATGGAGCAATAGTAACGCGCTTAGCTCTACTTGTTTTAGGCTTAAAAACATAGACGAAATCATTTATATTAATTCCAGCATTATCTCTAGTGAATTTATCTAGTCTAATAAAATTATCATCATCTTCAGCACGACCGGTTCTGTCCGGCCAGGCATATGCGGCAGTTAACTTTTTTCCTTGGATGCCAATAATCTCGCCAGTAACTATCTCAAGCTCGTCCATCTTAGATTTTGGCAATCTTGCACGAAAGCGACCGATATCCCTTGGTGATGCCTCTATGACACGAAGATGAAGCTTCTTGGTATCTCTGCCGAATATCGACATAAATTATCACCTTAATAATAAGTATGTTTGCTTAATATCATATTCGAAAATTTCGATTTATATTGGAAAGAATAAAAAGTATTATTGTTCCCTTTTGGTAGTAATCAAATACGAAACCTATTTGAATGTTAATGATGATTAAACATCAAATATACTGCGAAGATTATTTGGATAATACCGAAAGGACGGGATAATAATGGATAAACGCGGCATCATTATACTATTCCTTTTATTCTTTACAATCCTTGCACCAAAAAATACGAGAGCTCTTTCGAAGAACTTCGGAGTGTTTTCTTACAATAATGACGCAAATACGCAAATGTCAACCAATGGAAAATCTCTTACGGAGAATGGATTAAAGAATTGTGCTAAAAACCTAGATATGGAAGCTTTACTAGCATACTTAAATAGTCAAATGTCCGAGTTTGGAGGCATTCGCATTAGAAGGAAAGGAATTGACTATATCAATTCAACATACTTTGGCACACTTAGCTTCATTTTAACAGGAAAAGAGGATGAAATGGAAAAATCTGACAAACTTGCTAATTATCTACAATATCTATATGATAATGAAACAGGCGGATTCAGAAATTGGTTGGATGGTGAGATATCCCTAATTAGCACGGTCTTCGGACTACTTATTATGAATGTGACTGGAGTACATTTTGCAGAGTTTAATGCTACACTGACGTGGAGCTATCTATTCGACCATGGTCGAGAAGGAGACTTTATTGATGACGATGGAAGCGAGGGACTACTTATAACAGCATTCTCAGTAATAGGACTCTATTTTTTGAATAGAAGTACGGATCTCACCAAGTATTCGGAATATATTTTTTCATTCTATAGTGCTGGACTATTCGTTGACGAAGAGGATTCTAATAGCCCTCTATTTCAAACGAAAATGGCAATTGAGGCAATAAAGGTTATAAATCTGAAGCTATTAAATCAAAGTATTCGTAACGAGATTAAAAGCAGAATTCTTAGCCTTAAGTATTCGGGTAATGAAACAGAATTGCTTGGCGGCTTTTCGAGTAAAGAAGATAAACCGACCGTCTTTGAAACAGGATTAGCGCTATCTATATTATCCGAGATCGGATATTATAACAAAACTTTAGTTGAAGAAGCGATTAAATTTGTTAACTGTAGTCAAGCTCTTAATGGCGGAATATATACCAATTCTATAGAGCAGAAGGAAGATATATTCCAAGTTTTTGGAGCTCTTTATATTTATTATCTATCAGGACTAATGAGTAATTACTATGAAGTAGAACATGAAATAATCCCTAGTGAGCAGATTCCTATTGACTATATAGATGCGGAAGTTCGGTTAAGTATCGATTTATTTGGTGATTTCATAGAATGTTTCTCAGTAAACTATACGATACTTAATACAAGTATAGCAGGGGATTTTGCGCAGGGAGAAGAAGAATATCTAGTTCAAATAGACCCTGAAGCATTTGGAATCGGGAATTATATAATGAACTTATCTATCTATCCCGCTATTTGGGGTTTCTATTGGATGAAATATAATTATTCAATAGATTTCAGAATTGGATACAATATTTCTGTACAATATGCCCCAAGCACTCCAACGCCAGGAGACATATTAAATTTAACAACGATAGTTTCATTTTATAATGGAACACTTATAACAAGTGGTCAATTAAAGATCGAGATTAAATACGAAGATGTATTAGTCTATACCCATACAGAAGATTTATCAAGCCCCACGAACCCAAAACAGTGGGCCATATCGGAATCAGCACCCCTTGGCTGTTATACGATCATCGCAAAAGTTAATGATTCCTACGGTAGTGACCATACATATACAGTAATTAGACTCTTAATTCGTGATAACATAAGCATAGAAGTTAGTAATCTAAAAGAAGCCTACTCCCTTGGAGATTGGCTAAATATATCCTTAAACCTAAGGTATCAAACTAATCATGGCATGGTTCCAAATAACAACTCAGTATACCTTGTTTTACAGACAACAACAGGAGAAATATGGGAGAATGCTAGTATCACTTGGAACGCGCTTGGAGAAATTTCTATTGAGAGAAGAATCCCATGTACAATTCCCCCTAGCGATGAAGTAGAGATAAATATACAAATTATCTGGCTAGGTAAACTATCTTCTAATATTGCAGTAAGCAAGGTTAACATTACCCTAGACGATCTCGAGGTAATAATAAAAGAGGCTTCTAGTCCAATATATTTGGGTCAAAACGTAAGCACCAAATTTATCGTTATTGCAGCGAGTTCCAATCAAACTATAGAAAATGCGTCTATAAAAGCAGAAATTCGTTATGCAAATAAAACAGCTTGGTATGGTCTTGGAACGTATAATATGACAACGGAAGTTTATCAGATTAATCAATATCTTACTCCAAATGTTCCTGAGGGAAACTATACTCTACAATACTTTGTTTATATACCTTTCTGGGAGAATTATACTAAAATAGACGTAGTAGAGGAAAAACCTATAGAGATATTAGGTACGTTAAAGCTTGAGAGCTATAGGATAGAAGGAACACTGAGAGTCTTCGAGGTAATAAAAATATTTCTAAACATAACATGTAATGAAACAAAGGAATATCTCCAAGGGTTAACAGGATTTGTTAACATATCCACCAAGGATTACATAACGCAAATATCTCTTAATGACTTAGGAAATGGTACCTATACGGTAGTTTTCATTCCTCAAAAAGCCGGGGAACATCATTTAGAAGTGATAAGAAGTATAGATAACACAACAATCGATACTTTTGAGCTCAATATAAAAACCATTCCTACAACACCTATAGAATTCTTCAGCCAATATGGCTCTATGATTGTTGGCGGAATATCTATTGCAATGATAAGTACTTATCTGATCATTAGATACTACCTTAGTTCTAAGATTTCAAAGAGATACCTTATTAAGCTCAGAAAAAAAAGGAACTAAAAAGAAAAAAATAAGATTTTCTAATTCTATTTTTTAATTTCCTTAACGAAGCGCTCGAGTCTATCTAGAGCTTCTTCAAGAACATGGATTGGTGGTAGAAATACCGAACGGAAATGGCCTCTGCCTTTTCTCCCAAAGCCGGAACCATGAACAAAAAGAACTTTTTTTGATTTCAGAAGATCTAGTACAAATCCGAAATCATCGTCAGAATAACTTGGTATCTCTATCTTAGGAAATATGTAAAAGGCTCCCTTCGGTAGTTGTGTAGAAATTCCTTCGATTTCATTTATTCTTCTATAAAAGAAATCTCTTCTTTCTTTTAATCTTTTAACTAGCACTTTTATATGTTCCTGAGATCCTAATAAGGCAGCTATAGCTGCTTTTTGTGCGGGTGTGCTCGCTGAAATTCTAACAGTAAGGAATTTCATTATAGCAGACCAAATTTCATCAAGTACATTATTTGGATCATGTTTATAGACATATCCAAGTCTCCATCCAGTTGCTAGATAAACTTTGCTTAATCCAAACAAGCCTAGGACTGGAATATCGTTAGCTAAAGATGCCGTATTTGGAGCTTTATTAATATCATAAACAATTTGATCATATATCTCATCGGAAACTACGAAAAGATCGTATTCACCGGCAAAATCTATGAGGTCTTTCACTAACTTGTTACTATAAACCGCACCTGTTGGATTATTTGGATTGATAATTATAAGCGCTTTAGTTCGTGTTGAGACTTTTTTACGCATGTCATCAAGATCTGGGATCCAGCCCTCTTCCTCAATAGTATTATATTCTACTGGATTTACTCCAAAGAATTTTGCAGCTGATAAGTATGGCGGATAAATTGGGCTTGGTATCAAAATTTCCTCGCCTGGGAGAAATGCCGCGGCAAGTATTGCATTAATTGCTTCTGCAGTTCCGCTAGTCACAAAAACATCATCTACGGAGAGAGAGATACCATTTTTCCGTTTTTCATATTCGACAATTGCATGCCGTAATTCTGGTAGTCCAGCGCTATGAGCATAAAAATTGTAATCTTCATTGACAGCATTACATAATGCTTTTTTCATATGATCTGGAAGCTTAAAGTCAAATTGCCCAGGGTCGCCAATATTCAAATAAAGAATTTTTTCATTTGTTTCTTTAGCGATCTTCTCAGCGACGAGCACAAGATCTCGGATTGCATAGGATATTTCGAGCGCTCTTGGAGATGCCTTAAATTTAATCATTTCTAATACACCACTGTGAAAATCCGACCTAGGGAAAATATTCTTAACGGAACTTTTCACTTTTATTTATGTCAGGGGAAATTAAATGCTTATAACAAAACTATACTTCTAAATAGATTTGGTTTAAAAGTTGAGAATATACTACATTTATTATTATGATTTTCTAAAGGGTTGAGAAATGAATAGAGTAGCAAAAAGCTCTAGAAGCTCTGTTACTGGCGATGTTATTAGTAAAGAACTAGTACGGTTAAGAAGAAAATTTCATTATAGTGAGGATGTAATTGCACGATTATCTTTCTTTTACAGTATATTTAGAGCAGAGAAGATTATAGAAAATCTCAGAAAACCCCCAGAATTTATGGCTGTTAGAGTAAATAGTCTAAAAGCGGATCCTAAAAGAGTTTTGGAAGATTTAAGAGCTACTGGAATAAACGTACGGTTCTCTAACATTTTCCCAGATGTACTTCTAATAAAAATCGAGGGACCATTTGATTTACCTAAAGCGGAGAAAAGAATTATAGCTAAAGATAAAAGTGCTGAAGGAGTCATGTTAGGAGCGAACTTGTATGCACCCGGCGTTCTAGAGGTTGATGCTAGTGTTGAAATTGGGGATGACGTAATTATTACAACGAAGTTTGGAGAGGTCGTTGCGTACGGTACAGCAAAAATATCTGCAAAAGAAAAAGCAAGAAAAGGGGTTGTGGCAGAAGTAAAAAAAAGCAAATATAAAATACCAAATGTTAAAATCTTACGACCATTTATAAATGGAGAGGCTTATCTTTCAACATTAGCATCCACGCAAATGCTTAAATGGTTTGCGCCCACACCGGATGATAAGATATTATGTATTTCTCCGAATGCAGAAGATTTGGTTTATTTATTGCAATTAACGGATGGAGAAGCTGATATAACGGTTATATCCAAAACCGATTTAGAGGACGTTCGTATCCGGGAAGGACTACGAAAAATGAAGATGGAATTTTATGAAAAAAGAATCAAGTGGCATGTAATTGACTACAGATACCTAAACTTTGATCCTGAATCATACGATATGGCTTTTATATCCCCTCGAAGTTCTAGGATCGGCCTTAGACCAAGATTATCCGCCTTTTTAAAAGAGGAGGACATAATTGCATTATCAAGAGATGCCAGGAGACTACTAGATCGCGTTGTTCCAGCTATACGAAAAGGTGGGCGCTTACTTTTCACAGTAATAAGTTTAGATCCCGCAGAAGGTGAGCTTATAGTTCGTTATCTCATAAACAATTGGAAATTAAAGCCAGTAAATAAAGATTACAAATGGGGAGCTCCCGGATTTAAGGAAATAGAGGGCGGTGAAAAGACCTTTAGAATTTATCCGGATATTCACGACGATATAGGATTCTTTGGGGCATTATTAGAATGCTAACTCTACAAATCTTCTTTATAGGACGTTTTGGACAAAAATATTGGAATTCTAGAATTCCTAAAATAAATATTTTTTCTTATATACTTTCCTGATTTTAACTATAGGCATTCTGGATTATCTAGGATGGAGAGCCTAATGTTTGCATCTTGCAGGAGAAGAAATCCCTATGTTGCTGTTGATGCGGTCATTTTTGATGAAACTTTCAGAAAAATTGTGCTTATTCGTAGAAAAAATGAGCCGTTTAAAGACTATTTTGCTTTACCTGGTGGTTTTGTAGAAATTGGCGAGACAACCGAGATGGCTTGCAAAAGAGAAGTTAAAGAGGAAGCAGGAATTGATGTTGATATCATCGATCTTATTGGCGTCTTTTCGGATCCTAATAGAGATCCCCGTGGGCATGTTATATCCATTGCATACATTTGCAAAGCTCTTTCAATGAATTTGCATTCTGGAAGCGATGCAAAAATGGCTGTTTGGATTGATTTAGACAAAATTAAAGAGCAGAAAATTAAATTGGCTTTTGATCATGAAACAATTATAAAAAAGGCATTAATGAAACTAAAGATTATTTAGATACGTGTTAAGCTATTTAAATACAAGCCTAATTAGAAGCGTTCGCTCTAAAATGATTTAGTAGCCTCATATTTTTAAGTAAATTAATAAATGAAGCCGCTCAGTCTAAATGTTATAGTGCTACTTTATTTGTGGTGAATATGTTGGCCGAAGAGGAGAAGGAGTTAAACAGAATTCGTCGTTTATTTATATATCTAGCAAAAAAATTAGCTGGTGAGGGCGGATTACAAATAGCATCGGCATTAATTAATCAGGGCGGATTAACTGATGAACAGTTGTCTGAAATTACAGGGTTACCAATAACAAATATTAGAAATCTTCTTACCACCCTGCGAAATGAAGGTATCCTCTATAATATCAAAGAGAAGGATATGAATTCTGGTTGGACGTTGTACTACTGGTTTGCAGATCCACTAACAATCAAGCGCATCTTTAAAGATAGACTTAGGGAATCTATAAACAAATTGAGAGTACTTATGAAGTTAAATCAAGAAGGTAATTTCTTTATCTGCCCAGAGTGCAATATAAAATTTTCAAAAACCGATGCTGAAAATAATAACTATAAGTGCCCTATTTGTGGTGTTGATCTCGTTCCAGCAGAGCCTATAATTGGTTTAGGCAAAATTGTTAATAAATTACTTGAAAAATATAACTTAGCCACAAAGTGAGCTTTATTGGGGATCTATTTTGGAAATAAAAAAAATTTACAGGATGCATGAAACTGAAAATTCTAAGGTCGAAAGGCCATTAAGTATGCGGAAAATAAAGGTATCTATTGTATATGGCAAGATCGATCACACAAGAGCTGAACAAAGTAGAGTTATCTCAAGATTCAAAAGAATAAGAATAGTAAGAAAGATTGTCAAGGATATAAGTATGACAACAAAGTGTGGTATCTGTATGGCTGAGATAGATGACCAAGAGATCGGTGATAAAAAGGCCGGTATATGCCCAAACTGTGGACGATTATTTCACTATAGCCATTTATACGAATTTGTTTTCTCGCATGGAACATGTCCGGCATGCGGCAAGAGACTTGGAATAAATGATATTTTCATAATTGAAATTTAAGCCTAGAAATAATTTAAATTACAAATTTAACATACTTCAATAAGGTCATGCAACAATTATTATCGACTTGTTTTGGTGAAAATGAAATGGCATCTGTTGATGAAATAATTAAAGCTCTTAATGAAGCCCTGCAGGGAACTGGAATTATAATAGTAACTCCGGATTATGTTTATGCTTTGTATGAAAAAGAGGAAAATAAGTGGCTACAAGTTAGCTACGACTTTCTCGAGAAAGAAGGTTTCATCGAGGAATTAAATACAAGAAAAGCTCTACTTTACCTGATAGAAGAGGTTAGTAAGAGCCTTATACGATTCGAAAAAGGTGCTTGGTACGTAGTAATATCAGAAGCAGAACTAAGTGATGTCATAGAAAAAATAAAATTTCTATGACATCACTTAGTTCTGCTTCTGATATTAC